>JAFAAT010000234.1 GCA_023426425.1 Bacteroidota bacterium
ACCCAGGCTGTAGGAAAGATACCTGTAGATGTGAATGCCGACGGCATTGACCTGATGGCTTTCAGTGCACACAAAATGTATGGCCCTAAAGGGGTGGGTGCACTCTACGTAAGAAGAAAGAATCCACGTGTGAAGGTGACTGCCCAAATGGATGGCGGTGGCCATGAGCGCGGCATGCGTAGCGGTACTATGAATGTACCCGGTATAGTAGGCTTTGGTAAGGCCTGCGAGATTGCAATGAATGAAATGGCTGCCGAAGCCACTCGCCTCAGCGCTATGCGTGACAGGCTTGAAAACGCACTGCTGGAGCTTGAAGAGTCTTATGTAAATGGCCACAAGGAACACCGCCTGCCTCACGTTTCAAATATCTCTTTTAAATACGTAGAAGGTGAAGGCCTCATGATGGGCTTTAACAAGGACATTGCCCTTTCAAGCGGCTCTGCCTGTACCTCTGCCTCCCTGGAACCTTCCTATGTGCTGAAGGCACTGGGCCTGGGCGATGACCTGGCACACAGCTCACTGCGCTTTGGACTCGGCAGGTTTACTACTGACGAGCAAATCGACTTTACCATCGACGCAATCAAAAACACAGTACTTAAACTTCGTGAGATGAGCCCTCTTTGGGAAATGTTCAAAGAAGGTGTAGATCTCGACAAAATAGAATGGGCACACCACTAAGGAGTGCTCTTAAAAAACTTTAATAATAACCACTATGGCATATTCAGAAAAAGTCATTGACCACTACCAGAATCCGAAGAATGTCGGCACGCTGGATAAAGCAAAAAACAATGTGGGTACCGGTCTTGTAGGTGCTCCAGAGTGTGGAGATGTAATGCGTCTTCAGATTGAGGTGGATGAAGCGTCCGGCCTGATCAAAGACGCAAAGTTCAAAACCTTTGGCTGTGGCTCTGCTATCGCATCTTCTTCACTGGCTACGGAATGGCTGAAAGGCAAATCAGTAGACCAGGCACTGGAGATCGATAACATGGACATCGTTGAAGAGCTCAACCTGCCACCGGTGAAGATTCACTGTTCGGTACTGGCTGAGGACGCCATCAAAGCAGCCATCAACGACTACCGCGTGAAGAACGGCATGCCGGCACTGGAGCTGGATGAGAAGAAGCATTAATAGCAGGCAGAAGGAGTATTTATGATCTATATAAGTGAGAAGGCAAAAGAGAAGGTAATAGAACTAAAGCGGGAAACCGGTTTAGGTGAAGATTACTTTCTCCGTGTGAGTGTAGTGGGAGGCGGATGTTCCGGACTTTCCTACAAGCTGGATTTTGATAATGAGAGTCAGCCCAATGACCAGGTCTTTGAAGACAACGGTGTGAAGCTGGTTACAGATCTGAAGAGCTTCCTCTACCTCTGTGATACTACCCTTGATTTCTCCGACGGGCTCAATGGAAAAGGTTTCCATTTCAGCAATCCCAACGCCAGCCGTAGCTGTGGTTGCGGAGAAAGCTTTGCGGTATAAACGAACTAAGAAGTACACAGTAAAAAAGGCTGGCGCGATCGCCAGCCTTTTTAGTTTACGGGTTTGAAACTCCTCCGTCGTTAGGAGGAATAGGGTGAGAGGTATTTAAATACCTGATGTTTCTTTGTTTGTTATCAGCAGGTCCGTCATACTGCATGGCGGGGTTGCCATTGTAAGGATCGTTCATGTTGTCATAGGTTACACGTATGCGACCACGGTTGATAGTGTTGCCTGTGTTTGTGCGCTGTCCCATGTGTACCGTAGTAGTCTCCATTTCCACGAAAGTTTCTGCTGAAACTTCAGTAGTACGGCCGATATCCTGTTTTACACCTGAATTACAAATCTGGTATTTGCCATCTATCAGACAAACCGGGTAGTTCTTTGCAAACTTGCTGTTTGCTGATGATTGTGCGCTTGCACCAGTGAAGGTGAGGCCAATAACTGCCAGCGCTAATAGTATCCGTTTCATAGTTCCTTTTTTTAGTTCATCCTTTAATTCGTTCCTACCTGTATAGAGGTCAATACTGTGCCACCCGTGGCGGTTTTGTGCTAAAGCAGTGTTAATTACCTCTTGCCTCGTTCCGGGCGGGTTCCACCTACCTGCCTCACGGGTATGTAGCCATTGTAAATGATGGTGGAAGGTGCGCCGGGACCTTCGTGCATTTCCCGGTTGATGGGATTGCTATAGCCTGGCCGGTGGTAAAATCCATTGCCAACTGGAGTCCTGTTTTGAAGCACATTGTCTTTATTGTAGAAATGACTGTTGTTCTGGTACATTTCCCGGCCCTGCTGACCGTGCTCTTCATACACCTCGTATGTGGTCATCGGAGGATTGTATTCATACAGGATCGGTCGCTCCTGTTGTGCAATGGCAATGGCTGGACAGGCCAGCATCAACATTAGAAAATATATCCGTTTCATAAAATCGTGTTTGTAGTTGAATAGGAGTGAAAACCATGCCCCAGAAGCGAAAAAAAGAGCCGGAAACTGGTTCCGGCTCTTTTTTAACTTTCAGATTATCAGGTTATTTCCACGGGTGTGGGTCGGTCAATGTACCGGATCCACAGCCAAGACAGTGACCATTGTTTTTGGTCGTGTCATATGGAACTGACCTGTACGGGAGTACGTCGGTTTCGATTGTTGCGGGGGTATAATTTGGACCCTCAGTACGGATTACGTTACCGCTAAACTGCTGCATTTCATTCATTTGCAGACCGTTTTGGTCGTCATTATTTATGGCAGGATTATCTTCATGGTCCAAACCCTGACTACCAATCTGGTGGTGGTCCTGGAGGGAATTCACCTGGCGATTGCCCTGGAACTCCTGGGTCTCGTTCATCTGAAGGCTTTGGTTCTGATATTCAATCAGTTCCTCGGTCTCCTGGTTGTTGAGGCCACTGTTTAATCTAACCCTTGTATTGTCGACGTCGGTACGTGCACCGCGGCGTTCCATTTCATAGATCCTGTTCGTTCGAAGATCTGAATTATAGTTCCTATTCGTCTGCGCCTGCAGCGAGAGCCCCGCTCCAAAAACCGCAAGCATTAATATCATCTTTTTCATAGTTCCGGTCTTTTGTACCCTAAGGGATGAAAAACCATACCTATGGCGCACACAATCACTTAAGTATCTGTTAAATGGATTTGCTCTGTCTATATCGATATTGCAGCTTCTTTAGCGGTAAAAACTAATTATTAAGTAATTTTGTACAAAGCCATCGATATGTTGAAGACAGGAAATACCATCGTGAGTATCTATACAGAAATGACCCCGAACCCGGAGACTATGAAGTTCGTGGCGAACAAGCTTCTGTATCCCGGAAAAAGCATTGATTTTCCGGACGAATCGAGTGCTGCTCCTTCACCGCTGGCAAAAGAGTTGTTTGCCTTCCCATTTATTCGTGCGGTATTTATAGCAAGCAACTTTGTGACACTGACCAAAACTCCTGATGCCGAGTGGGACGATGTGATTCCGACAGTCAGGGAGTTTCTGAAGCAATACCTCCAGGATGGTAAGGTGGTCATTAATGAAGATGAAATTGTAGCAAGACCCGTTGCATCAAATGATGTACACGCAGATGATACAGATGTGGTGAAGAGAATTAAGGAACTGCTGGAAAACTATGTGAAGCCAGCTGTGGAAATGGATGGCGGTGCAATAAGCTTCCGTGGATATGAAGATGGTGTGGTGAAGCTGATGATGCAGGGCTCCTGCTCAGGTTGTCCTTCGTCAATGATCACGCTGAAGGCAGGTATTGAAGGAATGATGAAGCGGATGATACCAGAAGTGAAAGAAGTAGTGGCTGAAGCAGAGTAAAACGAAGTGCTGAAGAATATTTAAAAGAGGCTGTCCTGGTGGGTCAGCCTTTTTTATTAGGCTGAAGGGGAGGTACAGACTCAGGGTGTGGTAGATTGAAGGGAAGCCTTGGTTCGAGTTGATTGAGAGGCAGGGAATTGGTGATGGTGCAATGTGACTAAGGTGACGCAGTCAATGAAAATACTTGTCGATGTCAGGTCGCCATCCCGGTGCCTATATGGAGTTGATATGGAGTTGGTATGGAGGGCCTATAGACCTGGTATGGAACGGGCTGTTATTTTTCGATTGGGATTTTTTGCAAAAAATCCCGGGGATCAGAAGGAAAAGAAGGTGATCCCAATGAGGGGAGACTATTAATACTGCCTTTCCCAAAAAGGTAACCCGGCGGGTTAAGGCAAAAAATAAAAGAGGCTGCTCTTGTGTTGGCAGCCTCTGTTTTAGCTTATTTGGTTTCGTTGTCGTTGTTGATCACTTTTCTGGGATTTCTTTCCAGCACTTCGTCAACCATACCATAATCCTTGGCTTCCTGGGCTGTCATCCAGTAATCGCGATCACTGTCTTTCTCAACCTTATTGAATTTCTGGCCCGTGTGGTAAGCAATGATTTCGTACAGTTCTTTCTTCAGCTTACCGATCTCTCTTGCGGTGATCTCGATATCGCTGGCCTGTCCTTCAGCACCACCCAGTGGCTGGTGAATCATCACACGGCTATGTTTTAGCGCGGTACGCTTGCCTTTGGTGCCTGCGCACATTAGCACCGCAGCCATGGATGCAGCGATACCGGTACAGATAGTAGACACTTCAGGATTGATGATCTGCATGGTATCATAGATACCCAGGCCTGCATAGACACTTCCGCCGGGGCTGTTGATATACATCTGCACATCGCGGTTGCGGTCAGTGCTTTCCAGGAACAACAGTTGCGCTGTGACGATATTGGCTACCTGATCATTGATTGCTTCACCCATGAAAATGATCCGGTCCATCATAAGTCTTGAAAAAACGTCCATCTGTGCGACGTTGAGGGGGCGCTCTTCAATGATGTATGGCGTAAGCGCCATTGGTCCTTTCATCATTGAGGAGTTGTAACTGTCGAGCGTTAAGCTACTAATGCCATGATGCTTGATGGCATATTTGCGGAATTCGTTTGAATGCATAAAGTGTATTTTTGAATTCGGGATTTAAAGTTGGGTAAAACAATTTTAAATCCACAATAAATTTAGTGCCATATCGGCACAGCTTTAGACAATAAGGCAAGCAGGCAAAAGAACTCTTTATTCTCAGCCAGTTTAATAGAAAAGCAGAACCTAATGCGTCTTACGCTCGATCTTGAAATACCTGCACTTCCTGAGCCTGTTGCATATAGCGATAAATTGCTACTGACGGGTTCCTGCTTCACGGAGCATATAGCAGAAAGATTGTCACAACATAAGTTCCGGGTTTTGTCAAATCCCCATGGAATTCTTTTTAACCCCCTGAGTGTTGCGTTTAGTCTCGACAGCTATGTAGTGGAGAAGAAGTATGTACATGAAGATCTTTTCCAGCTCAATGAGCTTTGGAATAGCTGGGACCATCACACCAGGTTTTCGGATATAGATGCCACTGCTGCACTTGAGCGAATCAATCAATCACAGACACAGGCGGCAAGGATGGTGCGGGAGGCTGGCTGGATCATGATCACTTTGGGATCGGCTTTTCAGTACCGCCTGAAGGATAGCGGAAGGCCGGTAGCCAATAATCATAGAGCGCCTGCGCAGTGGTTTGAAAAAGATTTGCTTTCCATCGGCACCATCGTGGAGGCCCTGTCTGCTACCATCAGCAGCATTCAGGGTCTTAACCCGAAGGCAAAGTTCCTGTTTACGATAAGCCCGGTGCGGCATATAAGGGATGGGGTGATAGACAACAACAGGAGCAAGGCCAGGCTGATAGAGGCCGTGCATGAATTGTGTGCTGCTTTTTCAAAAGTCTATTATTTCCCGGCCTATGAACTGGTCATCGATGTGCTGCGCGACTACAGGTTTTATGATGTGGACTTTGTACATCCCAACTACCTGGCAACGCAAGTGGTGTGGGAGCGTTTTGCCGCGGCCTGTATTGACCCACGGGAAAAAATGCTGATGGAACAGGTGCAGGAGATCATGACTGCGCGCAGTCACAGACCAAGGTTTCCGGGCACAGAGGCACACCAGAAATTCAGAGAACGCTATAGGGAAAAGATTCGCGGCCTGATGGAGGAGCACCCCGGAATAGATCTGAGCGAGGAGCTGAAGTATTTTTCCTAGTTCTCCTGAAGGACAATACCTTCAGCGCTAAGGCTGGCCCTGGCAGCGGGCAGTTGCATGGTGCATTGTCCATCGAAAACAGCATTTGGCTCTATCTGCAAACGGCTGGTCTTCAGGTTGCCTGTAATTTTTGATGTTGCCTTCAGAGAAAGAAGGTCTCCGGCGGTGATGTTGCCCTCCACAGTGCCGTGAATGTCGATATTGACAGCCTGAATATCGCCGACAACCTTTCCTGTAGAGATAATGACCACTTTTGAATTGCAGAAGATATTGCCCTGAACGGTTCCGTCGATACGGATATCACCGTCGGATTCAATATCACCTCTGACACGCAGCCCCTCAGCCAGAATGCTGACCTTGTCGGCAATAGCAGCAATTTTTTTCTCTTTTTCCTTTTTACCAGGGAACATATGATCGCTTTAATGGTTAGGAATTGCGGTGCCAAAGGATAGGGCACACCCGGGTATTAGTGGGTAAATATAAGCAGAATTGCGCAGGAGGCCGGTCTTCCCTGCCCAACTATTCCAATTTCCATACCTTTGCACCCAATTTTTCCCCTAAATGGATCGTAATCAGATAATAGGTTTTTCCCTGTTGGCAGCCTTGCTGATAGGTTATATCGTGTATAACAACAGTGCGCAGCAGGAATACCTGGAGCAGAAACGTGCGGACTCTATCGCTCACGCAAAAGCTCACCCGCGCCCGTTGGCCGACACTGCCAGGGTAGTGCAGCAACAGGCAATTGACACGCTGAATGATTCATTGAGAAACACCCTTCCTGCCGCTTACCGTGGTTCGGCGCAGGATGTGGTTCTGGAAAATGATAAGCTGGCGCTGAAGTTCTCTACCAAAGGCGCTTACCCCGTTAGCGCGCAGATTAAAGGCTATCAGACATACAGCCAGGATTCATTGATATTGTTTTCAGGAGAAGGAAATCAGCTAAGCATTGTACTGCCAGTGAACAACGGTAGTGTGGCAACTTCCGACTTGTACTTTACACCTGCCACCAAAACTGCGGAAAACGGGGACAAGATTTTGTCGTTCACTGCCGACCTGGGAGAGGGTAAGGCCGTGAATATGAGCTACACCCTGCCAAAGGACGAATACATGATGAAGGTGAACATTTCCACCTCCGGCATGCCCGCGCAGAGCTATGTAGTGAACTGGGAAACAAAAACCCTGCACACCGAAAGGGATATAGTGAACGAGCGTACCAACGCACAGGTGTACTATAAGTTTATGGATGGTGACAAAGACTACTTCACTATCTCTGAAGAGGACAATGAAACACTGGAACAGCGTGTGCATTGGGTGGGCTTCAAAATGCACTTCTTCAATAGCTCGCTGATTGCTAAGGAAGGGTTCACGAAAGCTGATATCAAGACCACTACTTCTCTCGACAGCAATTTTGTGGCAAGGAACAGAACAACTTTCACGCTTCCGGCTACAGCTGGTACCAATCAGTCGGCAGACCTCAACTGGTATATTGGTCCGAATCACTACAGCACGCTCCGTTCTTACAATATAGATCTGGATGATATGGTGCCGCTGGGCTATGGCATCATGGCATTTGTGAAGTATATCAACAAGCTGTTAATCATCCCGATCTTCAATGTATTGAGCAGCTTCATTGGAAACTATGGTATCATCATCATGCTGATGACTGTGATTATCCGTCTGATTCTTTCGTTCTTCACGTATAAGTCTTACCTCTCTGCCGCCAAGATGCGGGTGCTGAAGCCGGAGATTGACGAGCTAAGAGCTAAGTATGGCGATGATCAGCAGAAGTTTGGCATGGAGCAGATGAAGCTTTTCAGAACAGCAGGTGTCAATCCGCTTGGCGGGTGTTTGCCCACACTTTTCCAGCTGCCGATTCTCTTTGCCATGTTCTACTTCTTCCCGTCATCGATAGAACTGCGGCAGGAGTCATTCCTATGGGCTGATGATTTGTCGACTTATGATAGTATCGCGAATCTGCCTTTCAATATCCCATTCTATGGCAGCCACGTGAGCCTGTTCACCCTGTTGATGACTGCCTCGAGCTTGTTCCTGGCGCTTTACAACAGGAATATGACTGCCCAGGATCCGAACAACCCCATGCTGAAATGGATGCCATATATCTTCCCCTTCCTGCTGATTGGTGTGTTCAATAAGATGGCAGCGGCGCTGACGTTCTACTATTTCTTCTCCAACATGATCAGTATTGCGCAGCAGTTTATCATACAGAAGTATATCATTGACGAGGACAAGATCCACGCTCAGATCCAGGAGAACAAAAACAAGCCGGCCACACCATCCAAATGGCAGGCGAAAATAGAGCAGATGCAAAAAGCTCAAATGGAAAAAATGAAGCAACCGAAAAAGAAATAAAAACAAAAAGCTGTCTCCCGGGAGGCAGCTTTTTTGTTTAAGGCTTGTTGGAGGAGACGCTCGGCTCTAAATAGATCCGAAATCCTGATAGTTCGGGAGAAGCTTTTCTTATAATACATTTTTGCGATTCTCACTCCTCTTTAGGCGCATTTAAAACCAGCTTTCCGCATCTGGCGCGGCTTCCATCGGAACCGTCCACCCTATTTGTCGTAACATTTTTCGCCTGCTTACATACTTGCACCACCAATGATGTAAAGCCCACAGTACTGCCAGGGTAAAAATACTGTCGTTAGATTGGTACTTTGTTTTGCATAGTACTGTAACTTTACTATGTTTGCTCCGGAAATGAATCAAAATACCATAGTATGAACATAGAAAACACACAGAGCCAGATGCGCAAGGGCATCCTTGAATTCTGCATACTCTCTGTGATAAGAAGAGGTGAAGCCTACCCGAGTGATATAGTGGACGAAATGAAACAGGCTAAGCTGCTGGTTTTGGAAGGAACACTCTACCCATTGTTGACTCGTCTGAAGAACGCCGGGATGCTGTCGTACAGATGGGTTGAGAGTAGTTCCGGGCCGCCACGCAAATACTTCTCTCTCACAGAAAAAGGGCTGGCTTTTTACCAGGAATTGGAACAAACCTGGAATGAGCTCTCCGATGCAGTAAACGCATTAAAAGACAAAAAGCAGTCACTGCCTGCTATCTCGAATGACAACGATGCAGTTCAAAACTCAAATGCTTAACAATGAAAAAAATTATCAACATAAACTTCCAGGGCCGGGCACTACCTATTGAAGAAACAGCCTACGAAATTCTCAAGCAATACGTCGATCGGCTCAGAGCCTACTTCTCCCAGGAAGAAGGCGGTGCTGAAATCATCAATGATATAGAGAGCCGCATTGCAGAACTGTTTAACGACCGGATTAAGCGCGGCGCCAGCTGTATTTCTGACGACGATGTGCGGGACGTCATTGCAAGTATCGGTAGCCCTGAGGATCTTGAGGCTGCAGAACAGGAGGATGCAGCCTCAGCAGGACAATCCGGCGGACAGCAGTCCTATTCAAATACCGCTCACCGAAGCAGGGGCAGGTTTTACAGGAATGAGGACGACAAGATCCTGGGGGGCGTATGCAGCGGCATTGCCCAACACCTGGGAATAGACCCGGTAGTCGTACGCGTGATCTTTGTGCTGCTTGGCGGGGCATTGTTCTGGGTATATGTACTCCTATGGATCATAGTCCCATCCCAGAGCCTCAATTCGAAAGCAACCAAGCGCCTCTACCGCAACCCGGACGACAAGGTGATTGCCGGAGTATGTGGCGGTCTCGCAGCCTATTTTCATGTGGACACCTGGATAGTCAGACTGATCTTCGCAGTACCCTTAGTTCTAAGTGTACTTTCAGGAGGCCTTACCGCCTGGATGTGGGATTGGGACGATTTCGGATTTGGACCGGGCATTCTTACCGGCTCCCTCAGCAGCACCATGTTCATCTGCTACATTATTCTCTGGATTGCCGTTCCCTACGCCACTACTGCCGCAGAGAAGCTGGAAATGCGTGGCGAAAAAGTCAACCTCAACTCTATCAGGGACACCGTAAAAGACGGGTTGGACAACCTCAAGAACCGCGCTGAAGGCTGGTCTAAGGAAGTAGAGGAAAGTGCGCGCAGAATGTCGGCAGGTTCTTCTCAACACTTTAGTTCCGGTTCAAGGAACAGCGGTGGTCTTGGCCGGGTGATAGGCGTACTATTCAAAGCATTTTTCTTCCTCGTTGCCGGAATAGGTGCAATGGCACTGCTGGGGGTGTTCCTGGGTCTCATGTTTGGAGGCGTGGCAATCCTTCCGCTCACGGAATTTCTTTTTGAAGCATCCTGGCAATACCTGCTCGCCTGGGGTGGTGCGGCTCTTCTCATTGGTGTGCCTCTGCTGGCATTAATCACCTGGCTCGTTCGTCGACTCATAGGTACACGTACCAGGAACCACTACTTTGGCTATATCTACACTGGCCTGTGGATTTTGGGATTGATCGCAGTAGTCACAGTCACCGCTTCCGTAGTTAATGAGTTCCGCACCCGCGCCAGCGTGGAAGAACAGCAGGCAATTGTGCAACCTGCAACAGATAAGCTCTACTTCACAGTGAGAGATGATTTCCGTTCCCGCCTGGGACATTATCATAGTGAGTGGTTTGGCAACTGGGATGTGGATGATGCACCATTCTACGGTCTTAACCGCGATTCCATTCTCCTGAATACCGTTAGGGTGGACGTAGCCCGTAGCAATGACTCACTATTCCGTATTTACAAGGTCAGGTTTAGCAGGAGTGAAAATGCAGCAGAGGCAAAACGCTTGGCAGAGCGGGTAGATTTCCAGATCATGCAGACGGACAGTCTGATCCAGTTGCCGAGAGGTTTCGTGATAAACAACAAAGACAAATTCAGAAACCAGCAGGTACTGATCGTGGTAGAAGTGCCCGTAGGTAAGAAAATCCAGTTCGACCCCAGCATGGATGACTACGACTGGTTCACCATTCGCAGCCGACACAAAAACTTCAATGTCACCTGGGAAGATGTCTTCGACTACCGGCTGGACAGGGAGTATATAATGACGCCATCCGGGCTGGAGTTGACAGATAATGCTTCAGAAACAGAACTGCCGGATGCAGATAGTATGGAGAACAGAAGTGAAGACACAGTGTTAATCCTGTAGCAGCTATTGGCTGAGCAACCTAACTTCAGTGCAACTATGAACGACAGCACGAAACGCTTTAGCGACCGGGTGGAGGACTATGTGAAATACAGACCAGGCTATCCGTCAGAGCTGGCAGATTATCTGCACAGCCGATGGGGCCTGGACTCTGGTGCAGTAGTGGCCGATGTGGGTGCCGGCACGGGAATTTCCTCCAGCCTGTTCCTCCGGAGGCGGCATCCTGTATTTGCCATTGAGCCCAATACAGAAATGCGTGAGAAGGCCATTGAACTGCTGGGGATGCAGCCACTATTCAGCGCCTTGAATGGTACTGCAGAATCCACAGGTCTTGATGACGAGACCATTGACCTTATCGTAGCTGGTCAGGCCTTTCATTGGTTCGACCAGGTAGCGACCAGGAAAGAGTTTCAAAGAATACTGAAACCTGGAGGAGTGGTAGCCCTGATCTGGAATGAAAGATTGACAGAAGAGGGTTTTGCTGCCGACTACGACTCTTTCATCATCCGGCACGCTACAGACTATACCAAAGTGGATCATAGAAACATATCACCCGAGGAGATTAGCCAATTCTTCAGTCCACATATTTGTGACTACAAGGCCTTTCCTAATTCACAAACCTTCGACATGCAAGGTCTGTTAGGCCGTCTGGCCTCTTCTTCCTACATCCCTCCTCGCGACACACCCGAGTTTAAGAAAATGGAAGCTGACCTCTACGCCCTGTTCCACCAGTATCAACTAGATGGAATCATAACTATCAGGTACGAAACGAAAGTTTTTAGCGGCCGCCTGAAATAGTTGCACATCTTCAAACTGGCAAAAGCGATTTGATTTTTCAAATCAAACCACTATCTTGAGAACCGTTTTTTTAGCTTTTTAACACACCTGAAATTTTTTAAGAAGCTTTCGTTTCAATAGGGGTAAATGGTTCAAGAGCTTTCGTGCCGGAACCAGAAGGGCTGGTCTTTCGACCAGCCCCTTATTAGAGCAGTTCACTCAAAGAATTAGAAAGGATATCCGATAGCCAGGTTAAAGATCAGGTTGTCCTGCCTCCAGTCCTTTTCGCCCGGTCTGAAGTCGTCAAATACTAGTCTGTTTCCCTCCTCCAGCCAGGGTTTTCTGATCGGCCAGGCAAGGTCTAGACGCACTGTAAGGATTTCGAAGTCAAAGCGAAGCCCGAAGCCCGCATCAACAGCAAGCTCGTTATAGAAGTTGCCAGTGAACTTTCCTCCCGGGAATCTTGGGTCCTCATTGGCAAGCCAGATGTTTCCTGCATCCACGAAGATGGCGCCATTCAGGAACTGATACAGATGTTTACGAAGTTCTGTGTTGATCTCAAGCTTGATATCGCCAAGTGTCTCTATAAACGTTTCAGTTCCCGGAGCACCATCCCTGTTGATGTAACGCTCATTGAAGGTTCCCGGACCCACAAGCCGTGCACGGAATCCCCGGAGACTGCTTGCGCCTCCGCTAAAGAACTGTTTGATATTTGGAAGTTGCCTGCTATTGCCATATGGATGACCATACCCGATTATGATCCTGTTCGCCCAGATGTCGTTCTTGTGTGCGCCATAGTTTCTGTAGTATCTGCCATCTACCTGCATCTTCATGTACTGCGCATATTCGATACCGAAGATTTCCTTTCTGTTTTGCTGCGAAGCCCCTTGGAATAGTCCAAGCAGGTTGCCCGAAAAGTCAACAAGGCCGTTGAAGTAAAAATTATTTCTTCTCAGACCAGCCGCCTGTCCATTAAAGGTGTACTCATAGGAAGGGCCGATTATCAGTCCATTAAATATCAGGTTGCTGAAGTTCAATTCACCTACAGTTGGCACACCCAGTGTATCTGTGCGCACATAGTTGACATTGACCGGGAAAAGCAAATGCTCTTTCCGGATATCCTCTTTCCAGGTATAACCATACCTCACTCTTGCAGAATGGATTCTATAGAGCGCTCTGCGCAATGAAATGTCGTATCCGGCACGGATTGTAGTGCGGGGAATGAACATGCTGGAGGGTACCACATCAAAAAAAGGAACGAGGAATCTTGGTACATCAAGCCCAACCTCAGCTCCACCCTCGAATGTAGCAGGGCGCTTCACATTACCTCCAGCCTGCGCTTCATATCCTCCATGTAGGGATACCGTCAGGAGTTCTGCACCTCTAAGCGCATTCCGGTTGCGCCAACTAAGACGCGTTTGAGTTCCCATCCTGCTGTCGTTCTGAGAAGCAACACCTACTTCCAGTCGCAAAGATTTCTTCGGATAGGGGGTAAGATAGTAGTAGACATCAAGCCTTGGGTCTACAGGGTTGTTGATAGGGTCAAAGCGGTTTTTCACAAACTTGAACGTACCCAGTGAAACTAACCGGTTCAGTGCAAGGTTCTGTTCTGTACGATTGTATATCTCCTCAGGCTTGAATTGCATCGCCTGATCGAAAACCCGCGGCTTGTAAGTGTTATTGGGATCAATCAGATAAAAACCGTTGTGGAAGGTTGCATTCTCCTTCAGCGTGTCTTCACGGTCTCCTGTCAGCCGAAAATTAGGGTAGACAAAAACATTATTGATACGATACACATAGTACACCTCTTCTGAGGTCTCTTCATGCTTTGCCCTCACGTGCATGTCCACCTGGTGATTACCTACAGTGGTGTCTGTCAGCACAATAATATGATCGGGTTTGAAGTAATAGTAGCCTTTTTCACTTAACACTCTATCTATCCGTGCGCGCTCACCTTTGATCAGATCAAGGTTATAAGGTAAGCCGGGTTGTAAAAGGCTGTTGCCTTTTGTGGCAGCCATGTCAATGCTGATCTGCGACGAGTCAATCGGAAACTCCACGTTTCTGATCTTGTACTGTGGGCCGGTCCATACATCGAAGATTGCCTTAGTCTTACGTTTTTTAGTTTCTGTTCTGGACTCAATCTTCGGGAAGAAATAGCCCCGGTTTTCCAGGAGACCATTGATGGTTTCATTGTTTTCTTCCAGGTCGAAGGAGCTTGCAAGTACCGGAGGCTGACCCAGCTTCCGCAAGGTATTTCTAAAGAACCCGCGCTTACTCGTGTCGCCTGCCAGCGAGTAAAGCCCAAGCTGCACCCTCAACCCGAGTATCTTACTATTTTCCTTAGGCCTTATAGCTCCTTCAAGATCACGTTTCACTGTTTTCCTGTATCGCCGCTCTCCGTGCTCATCCTGAATATTAACATCGGCACCAATGTAGAGACTATCCCCTTCAGGCACCAGTCTGGTGGTCTTGCAGGAACAGGCAAAGGCAAGTAGAAATGCTAGTAGAAGTGTCCGATTCAGTGGTTCTTTCCGGATCATATTAATTCAGGTCTGTGTCTTCTTTTCTGGGTCCTATGAAACTTGTTTGTGTAAGATTAGTGGTGTCTCCCTGTACGGGCGGCGTACCGTTTGCGCCCTGCTGGCGTATCCTTTCCTCCCGCATTCGCTCTTTCTTTCTTGCGCTCATGAAGAGCTGACTGAGGCGATTATAATCCCTCTGCATGATGAAGCTTGCTCCAGTTTGCACCACAAATCCATCAAATACACCCATGTCTTCATTCCTTCTAAAGAGCCGGATGCGGTACGTACGATCGCTGGAAAGATCATAGTCCACAGCCAGGTTGCCCGGTATTAAAGAAGAACTGCGGTTTGCCTGCGTCTGCGGACCTTCTACCTGGAAGTTGTTGCCCACTGTTATCGTAAGGCGGTCGTCAAGCAATCTCTTTGAAGCTGCAACTGAAAGATCAGTCCGATTTCTCCGTTCTCCTGTGGTATAATCTTCCGACGTATTCAGATCCACGGTAAGGTCCAGGCCTTCTACCAGGCCGCTGGCAATTTCATTGAGCTGCTCACTCATAAAGCGGCTAAGACTTTGCCGGGCTATGTTCTCAATGCCGCCGCTCTCCACGCCACTCTCGAAAATATTTTCTCCAACAAACCTATTCAGTACAATCAGTGAAAAGACTTGCTTGTTAAGTTCAGAAGGAGTCTGGCGCACCTGGTCTAGACGCGCTCTTACTACATCTTCTACATCATTTGCCACTCTGTAGTTCTTCTCTTCAGGCAGCACAATATCGAAGGTAATTTCCGGTTGCATAATCTGACCTTGCAATTGCAGCCTTACTTCAAACGGCAGGCGCTGCTGATAGTACACAAGGTTTGAAGGGTCAGAGATCTGACGGGCTACCAACTCATAAGGAGGCACATTGGCTTCATATACAGCGGTTGCATCAACATCTCCTTCCAGCGGATCGCCTGAAAAGACGATTTTACTACCCGGTTGAATCTTGAATAGCCTGCGAATGAAATTGTAATTGAAGTGGTAACTGCCATCCACAATCTCATAAGTG
>JAFAAT010000283.1 GCA_023426425.1 Bacteroidota bacterium
CACCTATACTCGCTACAACTACTACTTCAACGCCGACAGGAAAATGGATGAAGCACTCGATAACATGCAGCGGGTGCGAAAGGATGACTACGATTCACTATTGACTTTGTTCCCCTTCGATCCCGACCGGGACTCAATGGTACTTGCAGCCGATATGGATAGTATCATCCAAAAAACTTCTATTGGTATCCAGATCCATGATCCCAGGACCAAGTGGGGTGATGACCTCTATCTCCTGCTAGGTCAGGCTTTCTACTACAAAGGAAACTATGATGAAGCATCCAATGCATTCCGCTATATCATCAGCCTGAATCAACAGCGTAAGATGAGGGAACAAAGAGAAGCCGCCCAAAAAGGAAAACGTATAAAAAAGGACATGTCCATAGTCGAGCCGGAGGAGGACGGTGCCCTTGACTTTTTGAAACATCGTTCTGTAAACAACGAGGCAATTCTCTGGCTCACACGTACGCGCACTGAGGCAAAAAAGACAGACGATGCAGAGTCCATTCTCGATTTGCTTGAGAATGATAGTAATCTCCCGGAAGACCTGAAGGGTCGCATCGCGCTGGAGAAGGCCTATATAGCTCTTGAAAAAAATAACCTCAAGTCGGCTTCCGATCACCTCGCTGTCGTGGCTGCAGACGGAACTATGCCCGATTGGTTGAGAATGCGGGCATCTTTCCTCAATGGTCAGATTCTTCAGAACCAAAGGAAGTATCAGGAAGCCGCCAATAGCTACCACCAGGTAATTGCGCTCCATCCAAAGATTGATATGGATTTCTACGCGCGAAGAAACCTTGCCTACAGCTTAATGGAACAGGGCGGAAGCCAGGAACTCGCTGCAGCCTCCCTGAAGGATATGCTTTCCGACGGAAAGTATGCGCCTTACCATGAACAGGTATATTATGTACTTGGTCGTCTCGCAGCAAACAGCAACGACATGAGGGAAGCGGTTGCTTATCTTCAGAAAAGCATAGAAAGTCCTAAGTCCACCAAGAAGCAAAAAGCCATTTCCTTCGCGAGCCTGGGCAATGCCTGGTATAGTCTTGCAGACTACACAGCTGCAAAACTGGCCTATGACAGCGCAGCTTATCTTTCCAGGTTTGCACCCGAAGATGAAGTGGTACAGACTGCAGCAAAGCGGAGCAAAGTCCTCAACAACGTAGTACAGCCGCTAAAGACTATCCAGGACAATGACAGTCTGATCGCACTGGCTGGCATGAGCGACAAGGACAGGCGTACGGCTATCCGGAAATATATAAAATACCTCGAGGATCGTCAGGCAGATAGTCTTGCCAGGGCTGCCGCAACTGATCCGGTAGCTGCTGCTTTCGAGCCTGGTGGGGGCGCAGGTGACTGGTACTTCGCGAACCCAACCCTTATGCAGCAGGGCTTCAACGACTTCAAGCGTAAATGGGGAAGCAGACAAAACGTAGATAACTGGCGCAGATCCGGAGGTTCAGCCCTCGCTTCAGGTAACGGTAATCAGGACACAGACGGCTCAGATGAAAATGATGCATCTAACGGTCTGCCAACAGAAGAAACACTGCTTGCCTTCATCCCAAAAACATCTGAAGAAATCGAAAAGCTCAACCTGGAATCGCAGAAAGCTTACCTAGCACTTGCTACTGCCTACGTAAATGATCTGGAAGATTATGCGGGAGGCCTGCGAAGCCTTGATACACTAGATAGAAAATACGCGGGTCATAGTCATACGGCAGAGGCTTTGTTCCTGCGCTATCAGGTAGCACTGAACCAAAACCGGCTTGAGGATGCCAAAGCATATAGTCAAAGGCTTATGAATGAGTTTTCTGACACCAAATGGGCTAAGGAAGTCGCACCGAAAGAAGATACGAAAGGACTGCTGGCTTCTAATGTACCTGTAAGCAACTACTACGATGAAACCTACGGTCTCATGATGCAGCGCCAGTACGAAACTGTTCTGGACCGCGCCAGGGAAGGGCAGGTTCATTATAAAGACCCGGTCTACAACAACAGGTTCCGGATAATGGAGGCAATCGCATTGGCTGGGTCAGGCTCTTACAACTCCGCCGATTCACTGCTCACTCAGTTTATCAGCACCAAACCTTCCGACTCATTGAGATCCTGGGCAGAATCTGTACTGAACTATATTAAAAACAACAAGCCTGCAGCAGGTACAGCTCCATTAGACTCACTGATGAATGAGAAACCTCTGGATTCTGCGGTGGTTGCAAAACCTAAAGCTCCTGCAGCCTACACTTATAAACCGAAGACAGAACACCACGTACTTTTTTCTTTTACTAAAATGGAGTCCAAAGTAATGGGTGTCAAAGCCGGTCTTACAGATTTCAATAAGATGAAATATGGAAACCAGAATCTTTCAGTTGCATTGCAGATGCTACTGCCGGACCAGGGTGTGCTGCATATAAAATCCTTTCCTTCAGCTACACACGCAAAGATCTATTTGAATGCTTTGCGCTCCACACCTGCTCTTTTTAAAGAGTTTAAAACAGCTGATTACCAGCTTCTGCTGATTTCTGCTGAGAACATGGAGAAGTTGCAGGCTGATAGAAATATGGAGGATTATCTGAAATTCTACAGGAATAACTACAAATAATCACAACAGTAATAATTTAGCACCTGATAGCTTGTTTAACTTTTAAACAGGCTATTTTTCTGTAAATTGACATGAGATGATTGCTATGCAGACTGCCATATCGAAGACCTATAACCTGAACGAAGAAGAAGAAAAGAAGCTGATCCTGCGGGAATATCGTGCACTCTTACGGGCACTCAAACATCGGCTGAAGAAAGGTGACCGTAAAATGGTCCGAAGGGCATTTGAAATTTCCGTCGATGCACACCGGGACATGCGCCGTAAATCAGGGGAGCCCTATATACTGCACCCGATTGCAGTTGCCAGAATCGTAGTAGAAGAAATCGGTCTTGGAGTTACCTCTGCAATCTGTGCACTTCTCCACGACACCGTTGAGGATACAGAAATCACGCTTGAAGATGTTGAACGTGAATTTGGAACCAACTACGCCAAGATCATCAATGGACTTACAAAAATCTCCAACGTAGTCGACCTGAAAGCCGACACAACTATCCAGGCGGAGAACTTCAGAAAGATCCTGCTCACCCTTGCAGATGATCCCCGCGTAATACTCATCAAACTGGCTGACCGCCTGCACAATATGCGTACACTGGAGAGCATGAGCAGGGATAAACAGCTTAAAATCTCTTCAGAAACCACCTATATCTATTCTCCCCTGGCCCACAGACTGGGACTTTATGAGATTAAGTCTGAACTTGAAGACCTTGCTCTTAAGTTTACCCAGCCGGAAGTCTACGATGAAATTGCTAACGGCCTGAAGGAAACTAAAAGGGAGCGAACTCGCTATATCAATGAGTTCATCAAACCCGTAAAGGAAGAACTTCAGAAAGCAGGATTCGAATTCGAGATCTATGGCCGCCCTAAGGCTATCCATAGCATCTGGAATAAGATGCGCACCAAGCACGTTTCATTTGAAGAGGTTTTTGATCTGTTTGCCATTCGTATCCTCCTCAACTCACCACTTGAAAAAGAAAAAGAAGACTGCTGGAAGGTCTACTCAATTGTGACCAATTTCTACAGGCCAAGCCCTGACAGACTACGAGACTGGATCAGCGTTCCAAAAGGAAACGGCTATGAAGCGCTGCATACCACGGTGATGGGCCCGGGAGGAAGATGGGTGGAAGTTCAGATCCGGTCTGCAAGGATGAATGAAATAGCCGAAAAAGGACTTGCCGCACATTGGAAATACAAAGAAGGGAATATTAACGCCCAGGAAAGTAAACTCGATGCCTGGCTGCAGCACCTCCGCGACATCCTCACCAACCCGGATACAGATACACTCGACTTCCTCCAGGATTTCAAACTCGATCTGTTTACAGAAGAGATCTATATCTACACACCCAAAGGTGACATGCGCGTGTTGCCCAAAGGCGCCACAGCACTGGACTTTGCTTTCGATATTCACTCCGAACTTGGAGCTCATTGTATCGGAGCCAAAGTCAACTACCGCCTTGTACCAATCAGTTACGCCCTAAAGAGCGGCGACCAGGTAGAAATTATTACCTCCTCCAAACAAAAACCATCGGAAGATTGGCTAAGCTTCGTAACCACTGCAAAGGCTAAATCGAGGATCAAATACTACCTGAAAGAGGAGAAAAGAAGGATTGGCGAGGACGGCAAAGAGATACTGCATAGAAAACTGGATCATCTGGGTGTCACTCCCTCGCAGCACAATCTGAATGAGCTTTGTGCGTATTTCAAGAAACCTTCGGTACTCGACTTATACTATGCCATTGCCGTCGGCAATATAGATACCAAGGAATTCAAGCTTTTCAGCATTCATGGTGATAAGCTTCATCAGCCGGCCAAAGAAGTAAAGATCGATTCCAAACTGCTCCTTTCCGAAGAAGAATCCCCGAGACAAAAACCT
Organism: Bacteroidota bacterium; assembly: GCA_023426425.1. Taxonomy (GTDB): domain Bacteria; phylum Bacteroidota; class Bacteroidia; order Chitinophagales; family Chitinophagaceae; genus JAFIGV01. The sequence continues at coordinate 4,470 of JAFAAT010000283.1, forward strand.
GCAAAAGGTGCAGAGTTGATCATCTTTGGTGAAAGTTCAGATAAGATCAAATACAAGCTCGCTCAATGTTGTCAGCCCATTCCGGGCGATGACGTGTTCGGTTTTGTTACTTCAGGCGAGGGTCTGAAGATCCACAGAACCGATTGTCCGAACGCTTCCCAGCTCCTGGCAAATTATGGACACCGCGTAGTAAAAACCAAATGGGCTAAGAACAAGGAAATATCATTTCTCAGTGGTGTCAGACTCACTGGTCTTGACGATGTGGGTGTCATTCAGAAGATTACAAACATCATCTCTGCCGAACTGAAAATGAACATGCGCTCTATCAGTATCGACTCCAAAGACGGAATTTTCGAAGGTACTATCATGGTCTTTGTACATGACCGTGAAGAACTTGATCGCCTTTGCCAGAAACTGGGCGCGCTCGATGGCATCACTAAAGTCGAAAGGCTGGAAGCTCAGGAGGAATAGTTTTTATACCGTTTTTTTAGAATGTTCTTTTAATGCGGACGAACAACGATCTATACCAGAAGTACGTAGACCTGACACAAAAAGCGGCAGATTTCAACAATGCTGCAGCAGTGCTCAGCTGGGACCAGGAAGTATACATGCCTCCCAAAGGCTTCAAATTCCGTGGTCGCCAGTTAGCTACACTGGCTGCCCAGGCTCATGAAATGCTAACCAGCGACAGTTATGGTAATCTCCTGCACGAACTGGAGAATTTCACAGAGCTTACTGAACATCAACGTCACAACGTCCGCCTGAGCTTAAAAGACTATCAGAAGAATCGAAAACTTACCTCAGAATTCATCGGCAAGCTTTCCCAGCAACAGTCAGATAGTTACAACGCCTGGATAGAAGCGCGGACGAAAAACGATTACAGTCTCTACGCTCCACAACTGGAAAAGATGATCGGCCTAAAAAAGCAGCAGGCCGAAATGTACGGCTATCAACAGCATCCCTATGATGCCTTGCTGGATGAATATGAAGAAGGTGCAACCGTTTCCATGCTGGACCCAATCTTTAAAAGGGTAGGGGAGCAGCTCCCAGCACTTTTGAATCAGATCAGGAGCGCACAACAGGTTGACGATACATTCTTTTACAGGCACTACCCCAAACAAATACAGTTTGATTTTTCTGTAGAGGTGCTTCGCCGGATGGGCTACGATTTTGAAGCAGGGCGCCAGGACTACTCCGAACATCCCTTCAGCATTTCTTTTGGACCCACAGATTCAAGAGTTACCACAAGAGTTAATGAATACAACCTCACCTCTCTCATCTGGAGCAGTATCCATGAAGGTGGCCATGCACTATATGAGCAAGGTTTGCCTGAAGAACAGTACGGTCTGCCTTTAGGTGCAGCTGTCTCACTCTCCATTCATGAATCTCAGTCACGGCTCTGGGAAAACTGTGTAGGCAGAAGCTTTCAGTTTTGGAAACAGTTCTACCCTCAACTCCGGGAGCAATTTCCGGAACAGTTGCAAGATGTTTCCGTTGAGGCATTTTACCGGGCAGCCAATAAAGTTGAACCTTCCCTCATTCGTACTGAAGCAGACGAGCTGACTTATCATTTTCATGTCATGATCCGGTATGAAATTGAGAAGGAGATCATTGGTGGAAATCTTAATGTTGCCGACCTGCCAGCCATCTGGAATGAATATTACCAACGTTATCTGGGTATATCTTCAGAAGATGATAAAAAAGGTGTACTTCAGGATGTCCACTGGAGTCATGGAAGCTTTGGCTATTTTCCAACCTATTCACTCGGAAGCTTCTATGCAGCACAGTTCTTCGAACAGGCATCCAGGGATTTGCCTGTTCTTTCCGGACAAATAGAAAAGGGTGAATACAGCTCCCTTTTGGGCTGGCTGAGAGAAAAAGTACATATCCACGGGCGCAGATACAACAGCGAAGAGCTTTGTAATCGCATAACCGGCAGAGGCCTGGACTTTTCTTCTTTCATGAACTACACAGTGACCAAATACTCAGAGATTTACAATCTCAAAGCAAAAGAACATGTCGGTTGAGCTGGTACAATATCGTGAGCCTTTGAACAAGGATGAGCTTTCTTTCCTCCGCCGTAAAGAAGAGAAGGAAAGGAAGCAAATCTATAAGATCATCAAAGTGTTCATGGTACTATGCTTCATCTGCCCTTTTGTAGTAGCATGGTTCAGAGCCATTGCAGGTTTTGAAAATCCATTTTCTCCCGTTAGCTATTTTCTCGGTGTGCTGTTCCTGGCCTGCTTTTCAGGTGTCGGGATCTACTGGGGTTATTACCACAACCTTCGGAAAGTGCAGTTGGATCTGAAGCAAGGCACCAAAACAATCGAGCGTGCCTACATTACCCGGAAGCAATATATGCCCACCAGCAACTCCTACTTTTTTTACCTTTCCTCAGCGATAAAGCTAAGCATCGAAGTCGACGAGTTTGATTACCGTCGACTCGACAAGGGTGACGAAGTGAATATCGAATACACTACCTATTCGCAGCTCTACCTCGGCTACTTCTGATCCTGATCGCCTGGTCTCAATAATCAAAACAGCATCCCCGTTATAGCTGCACTCAGGTAAGATGCCAGCGTTCCACAGAGCAAGGCTCGCATCCCAAGCTTCGCAAGATCAGTCCTTCGCTCGGGAGCCAGTGCACCAATCCCTCCAATCTGCATACCCACACTACTGAAGTTTGCGAATCCGCAAAGAGCAACGGTCACGATAGTCAGCCCCTTTTCAGTAAGAATGGGAACGGTTTTGTCTGTCAAACTCTTATAGGCGACAAACTCGTTGATGGTGATCTTTTGCCCGAGAAGGGTAGCCGCATTCGAAACATCAGTCGACGGGATTCCCATTGCCCAGGCAAACGGATAGAAAATCTGGCCGAAGATCCAGTTAAGTGACAAGTGGAAATCAGGATTGAAAATGTGACCAATCTTCAGCAGACTCCAGTCTACCAGCGCAATCAAAGCAATAAAACCGATTAGCATGGCTATCACATTCATGGCAATCTTGAACCCGTCCGCCGCACCATGACTAATAGCATCAATCAGGTTGCTGTAACCACTCTTTACGTCCAGCCTCACCTTGCCCTTCGTCTGCGACACCTCAGTCTCCGGAAATACAATCTTGGATATCACCAGTGCCCCCGGAGCAGCCATCAGGCTTGCTGCAATTAGCTGTGGAGCAATGTTCATCCCCGCGCGTAGCCCCATGTTTGCATACACGATCAATATGCCGCCTGCAATACAGGCCAGACTTCCACTCATCGACGCAAGCAGCTCGCTTTTAGTCATAGTCGCCAGGTAAGGCCGGATCAATACCTGCGCCTCTATCTGACCCACAAAAGCACTGGCTACATTACTGAGAGATTCTGCTCCACTCACCCTCATAAGCCAGTTCATAGCCCTGGCTATGACTGCCACGACACGTTGCATAATGCCGAGGTAGTAGAGAACAGCTACAAGAACGGTAACCAGGATGATCGTAGCTGTAACATTAAATGCAAAAACAAACGTTCCCGGCATACTATAGTCGACCATCACACCACTGAAATCCACTGCACCAATACCCCCAAAGACAAAGCCGGCTCCCTGCTTGGCAAAACCTTCTATGTGGGCCATTCCCTTGCCTGCATACGTAAAGAAATTATTGACCGCCTGCACCTTGAAAACCAAAAATCCAATCAGCGTCTGCAGAAACAGCCCGGTGACAATAATGCGTGGGTTGATCTTTTTCCTGTTATTGGAAAATAGAAATGCAATACTCAAAATCATCACCACGCCAATAAGACCATGAAATCTGTCCATGCGGGGTAAAATACACAAAACCTCTTGAAGCTCAATAGGCTATCAATCGAAAACCAGTGTTGCCTGCCTGTGTCTTGTAGACTTTGCGTCTTTCCATTTTTACCATCTTTTATTCAATCTCTACTCGCGTTTAAGCAAACGCCTGTTTCTGTGGCACTCTTGCCTGCACGCTGTGCTCAGCTAACTTTTACCACTCGCTCCCCGGCAAGATGTATCTTTGCACCCCATGGTCCGAATCGGTAAAATTGTTGCTTCTCATGGTCTTAACGGTGACCTGATCCTCACTCATGTAGTGAACAAATCAGGTTGGCTGAAGAAAGATGATATCCTCTTCCTCGAAATCAACAAAGGCAGCTACATCCCACATTTCGTCATCTCGGCCAGAACTACCTCTTCCGACGAATATATTGTCCGCCTGGAAGACGTGGAGAAAGTCGAATCTGCCAAAAGACTGGTAGGAAAGCACGCCTATGTGAAGGAGGACATCCTCACTGGCGTGGCCGATGATTCTCCACTGCTTTGGATCGGCTTTAATCTTGTAGACAAAGAAAAAGGCGGTCTCGGACCCATCGAAGACGTATTACAAACCGGACACCAGTGGTTGGCAAAGATCACACACGAAGGCAAGGAAGTCCTGATTCCTCTGATCGACCAGATGATCATCGACGTAAACCTTCGGAACAAGTACATCCGAATGGACCTGCCGGAAGGACTTTTAGACTTATAAGATGAGAATTGATATCATAACGGTTGTTCCCCAACTTCTGGAAAGCCCATTCAGCCACTCCATCATGAAGCGTGCTCAGGCTAAGGGACTGTTGGAAGTGGTGGTGCATAACCTGCGCGACCATACACCCTATAATCAAGGCCAGGTAGATGACTACCAGTTCGGCGGTGGGGCAGGGATGGTCATGATGCCAGAGCCTCTGGCCATACTACTGGATAAACTCAAAGCTGAGCGGAAGTATGACGAAGTCATCTATATGACCCCTGATGGGAGTCAGTTTACCCAAAAAACCGCTAACCGCCTGTCCCTCCAAACCAATCTCATCATCATTTGTGGACACTACAAGGGCATTGACGAGCGCATTCGTGAACATTATATCACCATGGAAATCTCCATCGGCGACTATGTCCTGAGTGGAGGTGAGCTTGCAGCAGCTGTGGTAGTGGATGCTGTTGGGCGCCTCTTGCCGGGAGTTTTAAATAATGAGACCTCCGCACTCTTTGATTCCTTCCAGGATGGGCTGCTGGCGCCCCCGGTTTATACCCGCCCGGCCGACTTCAGGGGCTGGAAGGTACCTGAAGTACTGCTTTCCGGTG
>JAFAAT010000046.1 GCA_023426425.1 Bacteroidota bacterium
CTCTGACAATTGACAATTGACAATTAACAATGGACCATTAACAATCGACAATTAATATAGTCTCCCCGCGTCTCTACCTCCATTTTACCCCGCCCTTACCACTTCTTTATCCCGGCTGTACCCCGTCACCCAGGTCTCTCCAAACTATGATCAAACTCCCGCTAAGCCGCGAAAAAACCGGTCAAAGCAAAATCACACACATATGAAAACATCTCACTTCGACGGCTGTACGCTTAGTTTATCCCATCCACCGTCACTTCCTTTGCCACTTTCTTCACCAGCCCCTGCAATACGTTCCCAGGCCCTACCTCCGTAAACCTGCCCACCCCGTTCTCAACCATCTTCTGCACCGTCTGCGTCCAGCGCACAGGCGAAGTAAGCTGATTTATAAGATTCTGCTTTATCATCCCCGGATCAATATAAGGATGCGCATCTACGTTCTGGTAGATCGGACAGGTCGGGTTATGGAAATGGGTGTTCATTATCGCTTCCTGCAACTCATCCTTCGCAGGCGCCATCAACGGTGAGTGAAACGCACCACCTACCTGCAACACGAGCGCCCTCTTCGCGCCCGCAGCCTTCAGTTTCTCACACGCCACCTGTATCCCCTCCATGCTCCCGCTGATCACCAACTGACCCGGACTATTATAATTTGCCGGCACCACCACCTGGTCCTTAATCTCCGAAAGCACCTGCTCAATCACCGCATCCTCCAGCCCCAGCACAGCAGCCATAGTAGACGGATTCATCTCACACGCCTTCTGCATCGCCGCAGCCCTGGTAGCCACCAGCTTCAGCCCATCCTCAAACGATAAAACCCTGTTAGCCACCAACGCACTAAACTCACCCAGCGAATGACCCGCCACCATATCCGGCTTCAACCCCGGCGTGGTCTCAAACAGCACAACTGAATGTAAAAACACAGCCGGCTGCGTCACCTTCGTCTGCTTCAGGTCCTCATCCGAACCCTCAAACATCACATCCGTAATTCTGAAGCCCAATACTTCATTGGCTTTCTCAAAATACTCCTTCGCCAGACTGTTCTGCTCATACAGGCTTTTACCCATACCCGAAAACTGCGCTCCCTGCCCGGGAAATATATATGCATGTTTCATTTGCCAAGTTTATGCGGCGAAAATAAACCCATTTCCCCCAAAGCACAAACCATGTTAAAATCCTCCGCTTTGGTCCCATTTCACATCATATCCAGCTTTTCCGTCCTATTTTTGTATTCTATGAATTGGATCGACCTGACCGACGAGTCACAACTTGAGACTATCAAAGCCCTAAGCAACCAACAGCCCGTTGTCATCTTCAAACACAGCACGCGCTGCTCCATCTCCTCAATGGCAAAAAACCGCCTCGACCGGTCCACAGCACCCGACTCCATCCTCTTTTACTACCTCGATCTGCTTCGCTTCAGGCCCCTGTCCAACAAAATCGCCGAGACCTTCCAGGTCCACCACGAATCTCCGCAGGTCCTGCTGATCCGCAACGGCGAGTGCATCTACGACGAAAGCCATGGTGGCATCGACATGACCGAAATCACCGAACAGGCCCTGCAGACCTCCTCATAATACTTCAAATCATTAGCTTTGGATATGGGAAAACTGGTCATCCAGTCCAATCCTGATCCTGAAAAACAGGCACTCGAAAGAGCGCTACATTATGCAAGTCTCCCCTTCGAAGACAAATGGAAAAGGCTCATGAGCATGATCCACCTCGCTGTCAAACTCAATGGTGGCAAGCCCCTTAAATCACCACAGGGAAAAGGTATTGTCATCAGAAAACCCAATCGACCTCAATGATTTTTTTACTTAGGTGCAGTTAAGTTCCGACCCACCACCTCATATCCTCTTCCCCTTCCACCTGCCACTCCTGAGATAAAAGAAACCTATTGCCAGCAGCGAACTCCAATAAACAAACTCAGAACCCCAGGCCCACGCCAATGATAACCGCATGCGCTCAATTACAACATAACAGTAGAACACATACAGCAGCACACAAATAATCTCAATCGTCAGATTCACTCCTGTATTCCCGGTACCCACCACAGCATTAAACAATACGGTCGACACAGACATCACCAAAGTCGAAATCAGCACAACATACATCGCCGGCTTTGCAAACTCCACCAGCACAGGATCATCCCTGAAGATGAGAATGACCTGATCCGAGAATATGAAAATAATTGAACAAATAACCAGCGCGTAAATCAGGCTAAGCCTTGCAATCTTCCACGTCAGCAACTGCACCTGCTTCGGCTTCCCCTGACCAATAATATTACTCACCATTGTGTTACTCGTAGCTGCAAAAGCCCAGATACCTACCCAAACCAGGCCAAACATACTCCTGATAATCTGTGACGCTGCCAGCTCCTTATTCCCCAGGTGCTCCACAAAAATGAAAAACAACTGCCAGCCACCAATGCTAAACAGAAACTGTACAATAAGCGGGGACGAGATACTCAGACTCTTCTTCGACAGGTTCCAGTCAAATTTCAGGTGCTTGAATAGCGGGTAGGTTCTATGAAACTTGTTGAAGAAAAACACCGCAAACATGATACTACAGTTCATCAGCTCTCCCATCATAGATGCTAATGCAGCGCCCTCCAGTCCCATTTCGGGAAACCCACCCACACCGAATATCAGCAGATAGTCGAATAGTATGTTGGTCAGGGTTCCGGCCATTGCACCATAGATCAGAAACCTGGACCGCTGAATCGCAATAAAAAAGCAGTTGATCATCTGCGCCAACATCAGGAATGGCAATCCCCACACCCTCAGATGTATAAAGTTGACGCTCTGCCGGACGTTATCCTGATCATAAAGGCTATACCTAAATATCAGAGGGGCAAGCCACAAAGAAAGCAGGATCATTCCCAAGCCAATGCCCAATGCCAGAAATAAGCCATTCGCAAAGGTGCGGCTCACACCCGATGCATCCCCCTCACCTGCCCTGCGTGCCAGCTGTATCTGAGTGCCATTGCTAAGGCCATATCCTACCATCCCCAGCGCCAGGTAAAACACCCCTGCAACTCCTACCACCCTTAACTCCAGTTCCCCGTATTGACCCAGAAAAATCGCGTTGGCCACATAACTGATCTGCGGGATCAGCATAGCAAACATGATTGGTAATGCCAACCGGACTATATGCGCATTGGTTGCTAAAACTCTCACATGTAGATCCCATTAAATGTAGGGGGCGCAAAAATAGACATTATACCCGTCAACGATACAACCATAACAGCTGCATGCCACGACCAGTATTTCCCGCTTCTCACACGCACAGAAACGTGCTCCTTTTTACGATTCTCGCAAAATTATTCTATAATTGTGTGCTCCTATGTCAGAGATCATACAAAGCACTACCAATAACTTTGTCTACAATGTTCACGAAGGGGAATCCCTTCTGGGACAGGTAGGTAAAGTCATCTGTATCATTCTGCCCCGGGGATTCCTCGTTGCCGGCTTCAGCGAACGCGGAGACCTGCTCATGATAAGATACAAGGATTACGATAAGTCACTACCTACCTGGATCATAGACTTTTATGAGCACCACTTCATCGACGAACCATTGCTCTCTCAGCCCCAGGCTGTAGTCGCTACCTTCATTGGCTCAGACAAATACCTTATAACTCCCAATAAACTGTACGAGGAGCACGCAGCACGTAAATGGATGGATAGCCTTTTCTTTATAGAAGACAGTGACATTATCGCTACCCATCACCTTCATGAAGATCAGGCGCAGTACATCTATGCATTTCCAGGCCCGATAAAAGGCCTGGCTACGCGGTATTTCAATGATACAAAAGTGCTCCCGCTGCCCGCCTACCAGTTCACACAACACCAGAAGTCTGACATTGGTATCCATTGCTGCATCACTCCGGAACAAGTATTTGCGACCTTATACCAAAACAAAATACTTCAGTGGCATCAGGTATTCAGTTACCAGACGGGCGAAGACATCGCCTACCACATCAGCCTTCTTTGTAAACAAAAAAATATCCGGAGCGAAGCTTTAGACATCGAATGTAGCCTGATCCACAGCGGACTTAATCCGATATTAGGCAACCTGTCACAATATTTCCCAAACATTCGCCAAAGCGAAGGCGGAATGATGAGTACAAACCGTCAGTGGATGCCCACCATTAGCCTGTTGCAAAGATTGTATGTATGCGCATTGTAGGTGGTGAATTCAGCGGCAGAAGATTCAGTCCCCCCTCAGGTATCCCGGCAAGACCCACAACAGATGTAGCCAAAGAGGGACTCTTCAACACATTAGAAAACATGCTGGATCTGGACGGCATCAAAACCTGCGATATCTTCGGCGGCACCGGCAGCATCAGCTACGAGCTCGCCTCCCGGGGAGCTGCTGACCTCACATTAATAGAGCGCGATCAGGAAAGCATCAACTTTATTAAAAAAACAGCGAAAGCACTGGGTATAGACGACAGAATGCACATTATCAAAGGTGATGTCTTCAGGTTCATGAAACAAAGTCGCGACCATTACGACTTCATCTTCGCCGGTCCACCTTACGCCCTTCAGAACATCGACGACCTCCCCCTGCTGGTATTCGAGAAAGCTATGCTTTCTCCTGGTGGCGTCTTTGTGCTGGAACACACTCCCAGAAATGACTACCAGCAACACCCACACTTCCATCGCATGAAGAACTACGGCACCACAGTTTTTAGTTTCTTTACCCAACCAACCGAATAAACATGCAAAGGATCTGCTTATTCCCCGGCACCTTCGATCCCATAACCAATGGTCACGTTGACGTCATCCGGCGCGCAGTTTCACTGTTTGATAAACTGGTAATAGGTATTGGCATCAATTCATCCAAACAACCAATGTTTTCTGTAGAGCAACGTTGCGGATGGATTAATGAAATCTTCAAAGATGATAAAAGAATTGAAGCAGTTGGATATACCGGACTGACAATCGACTACTGCAGAGAGATAAATGCACGGTATATCCTCAGGGGAATCCGTTACATCAGCGACTTTGAATATGAGAAGGCCATCGCAGACATGAACAGGATGCTGGCACCACAAATCGAAACATTATTCCTTACCTGCTCACCAGAGTTCTCAACCATTTCATCTACACTGGTGAGGGACGTAATCCGTAATAAAGGAAACGTAAGCCTCTTCGTTCCCGGAGAGGTGAAGTTCTAGCATCCGCTTCGAACGGATAATCACCCGCCAGCTTACGAAACCTGCTGCTTAGTGGTGAAGCTTCCGTTCCATCGCTTTGTGGCGGCTGAATCGCTGCGTTTCGTATTGCAGACGTTTTGCCAGGAGGTAAATAACAAATCCATCGTCCACCCACCCGATTATCGGCAACCAGTCAAAATCTAAGGGAGAAATCACATACAGGATTCCAAAGATCAGGGACAATGTAGTCACGAGGGACATCTTATATTTCCCGTGAAAACTTTCCCTCAGCATTTGAAACAGGGTTTTTCGGTTTTGAATCACATGGGCAGCATCGCGCACCGAACGCGCAGTTTTCATAGTAGTAGATTTCAACATCACAGCTCAAACATTTACTTGGTGTAAAATTACTCCCGCGATTGTTGAGGGAATGTTAAGGCAGCTGAATGTTTTGCTAAAGCTTCGTGGGCTAATACACTCAGACTTTCTTTCGTCTTTCCAGTTCGGTGTTGATCAGGGAAAGCTCACGTCCGGTCTGTCCTGCAACAGAAGTATTCTCTTGTGCCCTGCGCATCAGGTAGGGAATAACATCCTTCACGGGACCATATGGAAGATATTTCGCCACATTGTACCCGGCATTGGCAAGATTGAATGAGATATTATCGCTCATACCATAAAGCTGTGAAAACCATACTCTTGAATACCCCGCAGGAATCTTTTTGTCCTGCATATACTTCACAGCCAGCATGCAACTCTTCTCATTATGAGTCCCGATGAACACTGAAAGGTGTTCCAGACGTTGCAGGCAAAACAGCACTGCCGCATCATAGTCCCTGTCTGTCGCTGCTTTATTCGGTTGAATAGGTGAGGGGTACGCCTTTTCCTCTGCACGTTTCCTTTCCTTTTCCATGTATGCGCCTCTAACCAGCTTAGCACCAAGGAGATACCCTTTTGATCTGGCAGCTTCGAATGCCTGCTTAAGGTATGGGAGGGTACCATGACAATAAAGCTGGAAAGTATTGAAGATAATGACTTCATCTTTGTTGTAAAGCGCCATCATTTCATCAACCAATTCATTTACAGCTTCTTGTATCCAGGTTTCTTCAGCATCTATGAGAACCATCACTTTCCTTTCAAACGCCACCTGACAGATTCGTCTGATTCTCTCATGCACCCTTTGCCATTCTTGTCGTTCAGAATCAGTGAGTTGCGCACCTGCATGAACCTTCTCCATGAGCTGAAACCGGGCAAACCCGGTGATCTTTACACTGATAAATGGAATACTCTTCCGGCTCTCAGCATACTCTATGGCTTTGATAAACTCTGGCACCGCCCTGTCGAACTCCGCTTCATCTTCCTTCCCCTCCACACCATAATCCAGAATGACACCCACGTTGTAAGGTTCTAGTGAAGCCGCAGTCTGTGCTGCTTCCTGCATAGACTCTCCCCCGCAGAACTGCCTGAAAATCGTACTCTTTATAAGTCCTTCAACGGGCAGCCCGAGCTTCATCGACAGTTTTGTCAAGCCCATCCCGATACTCGTAAGCGCTGGTGAGCTCATTGAAGCAAAAAGGAACTGAGCCTGCTTAAGATCTCTGGTAGATTTATATTGGAAGGCAATGCTGGTATTATCGAATTCAGGGAGCATAAAGCGTTTACTGTCACGCAAAAGTAAAGTCCTTTCGATTAGCATAAAAATGAACGTTTATTCGCCCTCCCCGACCAACCTTTCTTTTAAATTTTTTTGTCTTGATTCTAGTAAGTATTTTTACCTTTACGTTAACTAAACATTGTTACTTAAAAAACATTACGATGAAAAAACTTTTATTATTGATGGCTACCGGTTCATTGGTAGCAGGCGTCAATGCTCAAACGAACTCCGGTTCTGTAGTGAAAATAGGGGGAGCTAATTCGGTTGAACAGACTCACCAGGCACCTAACAGAACTTACCAGCTACCTTCTAAACACAAGGCTAACTCTGCAAGCAAAACTACACTTGGTGGTTCCCGTTGGTACAATTACGTAGAACATCTTGCAGCTATCGATCCTCAAGTTGGACAAAACGATGTATTGCCTTACATGTGGTTCCGTCCTGACATGTTCGGTATCTATCAGGGCACTTCAGGCCTCGAAGCTGACACCATCCAGATGGCATCCTATGCAATGACATTCGATCCAATCGATCATACGCAGCAGAACTATAACGACCCATTCGCGTACGGACCTGAAATCGGTGTTAATCCTGGTACACCCTACACTCTTGATTCTGTGACCGTTTGGGGTGTTTATGGCCGTAATCCTAACAAGCCAAATATCGTGGATACCTTGAGACTTGCTTTCGTGTACGGTAACGGCGGCACTTCAAATATGCCCAACTATAGTCTAGTTAGCTCAGGCTTGAAGTTTAGAGGTATCTTCTTTGATCCAGCTAAGCACATTGCATGGAAAAATCCCATGAACGCATCTGCACCAGACGTAATCATTCGTGACGTGATCCTTGATCAGGCCTCATTGAATGATACAGCTACTAATGGTTTGAACACCTTCAGGGTAGGTGTTGGCATGAATGTACCAGCTAACAACACGGTCGGCATGACAGTCACATTTATCTCTGGCGAATCCTACGCTCCCTATTCTGACACGGCGTTTTTAGGCTCAGCGAATCCAAACCAGCCATTTAAGTATGGATTGTTCCGTCCATGGTTCTTCGAGCAGGTAGCTGGCCAATTCCAACCGTATGACTCCACTAAGCTTGACTACAACATGGGTCATATCAGGTTCCTGCCTCTGAATGGTGATAGCTGGGATTCATTGTATGTCGTGACACATGCGTTTACCAGTGCAAACTTCTCTAGCGAAATACCTTACATCGACTTCAAAATTACCTGTGCTACTTGTCCAACTAACAGTGTAGCTGACGGTAAGAACTCGAACATTGCTAAGGTAGAAGCTTATCCAAACCCAGCTAACACTGAAGTTTACATTCCTTTCACCCTGACTAATGCTACTGAAGTTACAGTAAGCCTTAGCAACACAGTAGGTCAGATTCTGTCTACTCAAAACATGGGTAAGGTATCTTCAGGAAAGGCAACTTTCTCTACTGCAAATCTTGCTCCTGGTATCTATTTCTATACTGTTGAAGCAAACGGCGAACGCAATACAGGTCGTATCGTAGTTGCTCACTAGTAGAATAACTGTCAAAGAGAAAGGCTATCCCGACCGGGATAGCCTTTTTTCTTTACCCTAACCTGTTGGGTGGAAAAGCATACGTCTATCTGTATCATTCAACAAAGCTTCACCACCGCATAAACACTCGGCACGGTAAAAAAATCTTAACATCAGACGGTCCTATGACGAATCTCATAAATAAATATCCTATATTCGTATTTGCAGGATGGATTATATTCTGCTGAACAGTGTGAGGGACGACCGTTAATTAAGTTGGTCCGGGAGGGTGGACTACTAACATTCTTAATCCTTCTACAATGAGAAAACTTTTTTTGCTAATGGCAGCTTGTTCTTTAGCAACAGGTGTTTTTGCACAGAATAGTTCTGGTTCTATAGTTAAAATCAGTGGAGTTAATTCGACACAGCAAATCCACCGGGCCGCAGCCCCAACATATCAACTTCCATCTAAACACTATGGCAACTCCACAAACAAAACCACTTTCGGTGATACTCGCTGGTACAACTACGTAGAACATCTTGCAGCTATCGATCCTCAGGTTGGGCAAAATAGCAGTCTGCCCTACATGTGGTTCCGTCCTGACATGTTCGGCATCTACCCCGGACCCTCAGGCTTCGAAGCTGACACGATCCAAATGGCCTCTTATGCTATGACATTCGATCCTATTGACCATACACAGCAGAACTTCAATGATCCTTTTGGCTATGGGAATGTAATACGCGTAACACCAGGCAATGCGTACAGCCTTGATTCAGTCACCGTATGGGGAATCTATGGTCGCAACCCAAACAAACCAAATATTGTAGATACACTAAGGCTTGCTTTTGTATCTGGCAATGGAGGCACTTCGAACTTACCCGCATACACCTTGGTTTCAGGGGTAAAGGTAAGGGGCATTTACTTTGATCCCGGTCAACACATTGCATGGAAGAATCCAACCAATCCTGGCGCCCCTGATGTAATTATACGCGATGTATACCTTTCGGCGGCTTCAGTAAACGATACAGCTTCTAACGGTCTGATCAACTTCAGCGTCGCAGTGGGCATGAACGTACCACCCAATAATATGGTGGGTGTGACCGTTACATTCATCTCTGGTGAAACCTATACACCATATTCCGATACTGCCTATCTGGACTCCCTTAACCCAAATGCTCCTTTCAAGTATGGCATGTTTCGTCCCTGGTTTTTTGAACCAGTAGCTGGTCAGTTCCAACCTTATGACTCCACTGACCTTGATTTCAATATGGGCCATATCAGATTCCTGCCCACAAATGGTGATGGTTGGGATTCTCTATACGTTGTATCCCATGCATTTTCCGACCCCGCTTTCGCTACTGAAGTTCCTTACATCGATTTTAAAATCATCTGCCCCAATTGCTATGTCAATGTCCCTCACATTAGTTCAGGCATTTCTCAGGTCTACGCCTATCCAAACCCAGCTAACACTGAAGTTTATATTCCTTTCACCCTTTCTAACCCCACAGATGTAAAGATCAGCCTTAGCAACACTGTAGGCCAGGTTCTGGCTGGCGAAAACTTTCGCAATGTGACTTCAGGAAAGGCAACTTTCCCGACAGCAAACCTTACTGCGGGTGTCTATTTCTATACTGTGGAAGCAAACGGTGAACGCAACACAGGCCGTATTGTAGTTGCGCATTGATAGAATAGCGATTGATACAAGGAAAGAGTCTGTCTCGATCCGTGACAGACTCTTTCCTTGTATTTTACCCGCTGCGAGGTACTCTGTTACCTACCGGGTTAAACTCACAAGATAAGTCCCATTCCCAACACCCAGCCCTACCCAAAAATGCGTTTATGCGGGATTACTAGACGCTTACTAGACGCTTACTAGACGCTAGCTAGAAGGTAGCTAGAAGGTGGCCAGGCTCTGGCAGGACATTTCCTGCAAGCCTCTACGACGCCGGAACAACTGAATATTTGTAATAGTTAGCCATAGCATATTAAAGTAGCCTCCCCCAATTTTCTGCATAAAGCCATTTGAGAAGGCCTATTTTCGTTTTTACGAAACAAAATTTTATTATTGCACGCGTGCCATAACATTCGTGGTACGCAATTATTATTTTATAAACTACTATAGAAGCATAAGTGATGGCTAAAAACCTGTTGATTGTTGAGTCGCCCGCAAAAGCCAAAACGATAGAAAAGATTCTTGGAAAAGATTTTCAGGTAAAGTCATGCTATGGCCATATCCGTGATCTTGAAAAAGAAGACATGGGTATCGACATAAACAATGGATACAAGCCAAAATACATCGTGTCTGACGATAAGATAAAAGTGGTAAACGAGCTTCGCACCCTTGCTGGAAAATCTGACGAAGTATGGCTTGCAACGGATGAGGACCGCGAGGGAGAGGCCATATCATGGCACCTTTGCGAGGTACTGGGACTGAATCCAGAAAGCACAAAACGTATTGTCTTTCACGAAATCACCAACCCAGCCATTAAAAAAGCAGTTGAGCACCCCAGAACGGTCAATATGAAC
>JAFAAT010000080.1 GCA_023426425.1 Bacteroidota bacterium
GGTATGCAGGATTGTATCCCAGGTACTCTGAAATGGATAGCAACAGGGTGTAGAAGACTGTCAGGGCAATTCCTACCAGGATATATTGCAGCGGGTGTATCTGTCGCTTCTGAAATGTCTCAACGAAGAAGAAAATGGTGAAGGTGAGCGCGATAATCAGAATTGCATATTTTACCGAACGGTCAGTCTTAGCATAGTTATCTGTCGGCTGCAAAAGCTTCACACCAAATGCAGATGCCTGTAAATCCTGAATCACATCGTCCTTCCAGGCCTGAGGGTAATTTCTTGAAACCTGCAGGATATTCCAGTTTGCCACAAATCCACTGTCATTCACCTTCGCCTGACTGGTGGGCAGATACTGACCATCAAAAGCCGGGTCTGTCCAGGGCGACTTCAGCGAAACTCTGGTTGTCCTGCCAAGCGGCGTGAAGTAAAGGTGTTCTGAGCCTTTCAGCTTCAACTTGATACTAAAACTGGTCTTTGCACCCTCAGCTATCTGAACCCTGGTGCTCAATCCCGATTTCAACATATTGAATCCCGGTATTCCTGCTTCAACTGTGCCCGCCTGTTGCCCCCAGTGCAGGACAACTTCCTCCTCAAGTCCTCGTGCATCATCCAGACCCACCAGCAGATGTGCCTCATTCCACTGTATATTCGAAGGGTCCACTCCCGTTTTTAGTATTTGCGCAACATCAAAGCTCCCGGTAAGTGTTACCTCCGACCGGTAAAGCGTTACGTCATATAAACTCCGATGCCTGACTTCAGGCATCAACTCCCCATCTATCTTTAGCTGATCGGGTAGGAGGTAGAGGTTCTTACGTACAGCAGGTTTGTTCTTTTCTGCCGGTACCACGTAGGGAATAGCCACTATAGGTCCCTGGATTGTTTGACCTGATGCCCATTTTCTGCTGATCTCATTCACCACCTCTTCCTGCCTGAACTGCCTTTCATGAATGAGTCCCGAAATCATCGCTATGGGTATCAACATTAGCAGAATGAGGAACCCGATGAAGAGTCCTTTGATTAGTAATCTGTTCGCTTCCCAGAAGCTGGCCGGTTGATTGTTTGTTTCCTGATTCATATTATTTGGTTTGAAAGTGCTTTGAAATGCAAAGTAAGTAGAGCAAAAAAATTTTAGTCGATGTTCTTAATGATCTGTTCAAGGGCGTCCAGATGCGCACGAAAAGCTTTTTCACCCACACGCGTAATGGAGTATGATGTATTGGGCTTGCGTCCTACATAGCCTTTCTTCACAGCAACATAGTTATTGTCTTCCAGCGTTTTCATATGGGTCGAAAGGTTGCCATCAGTCACGTCTATCAGTTCCTTGAGCTCATTGAACGACAACTCGTCATTGACCATTAAGGCACTCATGATCCCAATACGAATCCTGCTGTCAAAAATCTTATTTAACTGTGCTATTGGGTTTTTCATCAGCTCGCAGGGTGTTTATCATATTTATTCCACATGATGATGCCGTACAGGATATGCAGCACACCAAACCCCACCGCCCAGAAAATAAGTCCATTGCCCGGCATCATCAGGCTGATACAGCCAAGAATTACTTCAAGCAAGCCAAGGTATCGGATATCTGATACTGTGTATTTACTGCCGTTGATCAAAGCAAGTCCATAGAAGGTCAGGAACACGGGCGCCACATACGACTCGTGACCATTAAACAAAAAGTGCAGCGCAAATATAGCACCTGCAGTCATGGGGATGGCTATCTGTGCCACCATTCTTTTTGAAGGCGCGTTCCATACATTACCACCCTGCTGCTTTGTCTTCCGCCAGGTAAAGTAAAAGGCACCCAGGATCGCAACCACCAATATTCCCAGCGCCAGGAAAATAAAACTGTTTATAAATGAATAATACTCAGTCGGCGCGTCCGCCACACCGTCTGCAGCGTAAGGATTGAAAAAACCAGCCGGCTGGTCCTTCAACCAGCTATAGGCAATCGCACTGCCCGCCAAAGCCACAGAACCCGCCCAGACTCCACTCCAGCCACTCAAAGAAATGAATCGGGCCGAACGATCCATAATATTGCGTATGTCCTGTAGTGTTTGCAGCGAGGCACTTTGGTCCTGAGGCATAAGTAAAGTACTTTGAAAGACGAAGTAAGTGAAGTAAATCAGATAATCCAAATTTACCAGCCACTAATTAACATTTTATTGAACTGATGCGCTCAATCCTGCACAGACAGCTTCTTACACGACGACATTCCATTACGATCAGATTTTTGACCACCAAAGGCGACTTTAAGGCGCTATGAAGGCGTTATGAAGGCGCTATGAAGGCGTGAAAACTCCGAGAATGGATTTTTGCACCCAGGGTTCTGTTTTCAGTTTTTTCAAATACTACTTCTCTGAATTATATTTGAAAAAAATACCAGTGCAAGCAGCGAAACCGGTCAATGTGGATGCCTACATCGCCTCCTTTCCCAAAGATATCCAGTCTATCCTGGATCAGGTCAGGAATACTATCAAGATTGCCGCGCCTGACGCAGAAGAATGCATAAGCTATGCCATGCCTACTTACAAGCAAAATGGCGTACTGGTCCACTTTGCTGCCTTCAAAAATCACATAGGGTTCTATGCCACTCCCACTGGTCATGAAGCTTTTCAGGAAGCATTGTCGAAGTATAAAACGGGTCACGGGTCCGTCCAATTTCCTCTGGATGAACCTATGCCCCTGGATCTCATTAGAGAGATCGTCCTTTTCAGAGTAGAAGAACAATCGGCAAAAGCTAAAGCAACCAAATCGAAGGCCACACCATCGAAATCTAAAAAATGAATCGCCTTTTTCGCACGCTCCTCATAAGTACACTCCTTTTTAATGATTCATTTGTTGCTGCTGCCCAGCAGCCGGTCGAGATTAGAGGAGCCATGCGCAATGTAATGAGGAAAGGACAGCTAGGGAGCACCATCCACCTGGACACAATCAGCAACAAATCTCATCTCTTTGGACTGGGTCCGGTAGAATACCTGAGGGGCGAACTGCTTATCCTCGATGGAAAGTCATACATCTCCAGGGTCTCCGGCGACTCTATGGTCGTAGAGGAGTCCTTTCAGGTAAGCGCGCCGTTTTTCGTCTACAGTAATGTAGATAGTTGGAAGACCATTACCCTTCCTGACTCTATCCTAAACATGAAGCAACTAGAACAGCATCTTGATGGACTCACCCAACACATCAATTCCCCTTTTGCCTTCAGGTTACAAGGCAAGGTAGCACAGGCAAAAATCCATGTAGTGAACCTCCCCGAAGGCTCTAAAGTTTCCTCCCCTGAAGAAGCGCACCGTGGACAGCAAAACTACCACCTCTCAAATGAAGAAGTAGAAATCATCGGCTTCTTCTCAAAAGAACACCAGTCAGTTTTCACCCACCACGATACCTGGATGCACATGCACCTGATCACAAATGACAGAACTCAAATGGGGCACCTCGATGAGGTGACTTTCGCTCCCGGTAGCGTCAGGCTCTTCCTTCCGGCACGGATGCGATAATCTCAAACGCATGGGGAATTCTGTTTCCTCTGTTTTACTATTTTTGTTCACACTGTTAACCAAAACCGGAATTGCTTATGCCATCTTTCGACATCGTTTCTAAAGTAGATGCCCAGGTCCTCGACAATGCTGTCAATGTTGCTAAGAAAGAAATCGACAACCGTTTCGACTTCAAAGGCACCCATGTCCTCATCGAACTGAATAAAAAGGACATGACAATCAGCCTGGAAGTGGAAAGCGATATGAAACTAAAGCAGGTTGAAGATGTGCTGCTCACCAAGGCCATGCGCCAGGGACTTGAAGCCAACGCCTTCGATATGACGAAGGACTATTCTGGTTCTGGCAAATACATCCGCAAAACCATCCCCGTCAAGAATGGCATTGATCGCGACACTGCCAAAAAGATCGTCAAATTGATCAAAGACAGTGGGCTAAAGGTCCAGCCAGCCATTCAGGATGATACGGTAAGGGTTACCGGCAAAAAGATCGACGACCTCCAGAGTGTCATCCAGTTATGCCGCAACTCCAACCTGGACGTGCCCCTGCAG
>JAFAAT010000113.1 GCA_023426425.1 Bacteroidota bacterium
TTGACCTACGTTTAAGACTGTATAAAAACGAATGACCCAGTTTACCTCTTAGCAGTTAGTAAATAGTCCGCACAATAGAAATAGAAAACCCGAAGGCGGGGCAAAGGCCGCCTGACGCGAGTGTGAAGTGGGACATGCTATTAAGCGAGTAAAAAAGTTACACAGAGTTCCACAGAGGCTTTTGGCTCTTGCGACTTGAGGGAAGAGGAGGACGCAGAGGCGAAAGAGCAAATGCGAAGGCTAAGGCAAAGGCTGCCTGACGCAAGTGTGATTTGGGACGTGCTTTTAGCGAGTCAAAAAGTTACACAGAGTTCCACAGAGGCTTTAGGCTCTTGCGATTTGAGGGAAGAGGAGGACGCAGAGGCGAAAGAGCAAGTGCGAAGGCTAAGGCAAAGGCTGCCTGACGCGAGTGTGAAGTGGGACTGTTGGGCTGCCGTTTTGAAGCATGAAGAATAAAACAATCCGCCCCGTTCAGAGGTAAGGACGGGGCGGATTTTTACAGTTATAGTTGGTTATAGCTGGTCTCTAGGATTTGCATCGTCTTCTCTTTCCTTAGCGGGAGAAACGGGAGACTCCCCGGGGCGGTGACTGGCAGCCTTGCGTAGCTCGTCGCCTTCGCTTCTGCTGGCGCCTGACTTGCCTTCGGAACCATCGACGTTCTTCATATGATTCTCGCGCATGTTCTCTGCGATCATGCTATCGGGCATCACGTTGGCCATGTGGGTCATCGCGATGTTTTTTGCGTTTGAGGCAACGACTTTCTCTTCGTTTTTCATGAGTGCTTCATAGCCAGTTTTAGCTACATCGGCAGGATCACCAACAAAGTTCTCGTTCACCTCTTTGGTATTCAACATACCTGCTTTGTCGAAGAAATCAGTGTCAGTAGCGCCGGGCAGTAGTGCGGTTACTGAGACGCCGGTATCCTTTAGCTCGTTTCTTAAGGCAATACTGAATGAGTACACAAAGGCTTTTGATGCAGAATAGACAGCAAAGAGTGGTGACGGATTTTTGCTAACCATGGAAGCGAGGTTGAGAATCTTCCCTTCTTTACGGCTCAACATGTCCTTCATAAATAGCTTGGTCATGTGGAGGAGCGAGGTGATGTTGAGGTTCACCAGGTCGATGTCGCGCTGAATGTCGTACTCGTGGAAGAAGCCATACTCGCCCTGTCCTGCATCGTTGACCAGTACATCTATCTGCAAGCCTTTCGACTGTACTTCATCATAGACTTCCTGTGCGGCGTAGGGGTTGAATAAGTCTTTAGAGATGGTGGTCACGGGAACATTGTACTCTGACCTCAACTCTCTGGCTGCTTTGGCCAGGTCGGCTTCGGTGCGTGCTACGAGTACAAGGCCATAGCCATCTTTTGCAAACAATTTGGCCAGTTCCAATCCGATTCCTGAGGAGCCACCAGTGATAAGTGCATTTTTGTTTGAATTCATAGTATATAGATTAAGGATTTTGAGTGGAGTGTTGTCCGAAAATATGCAGCTGATATTAGTCTACATCAGGCACAATGATCTGAACACCAATGTCTTCGGCAGGGAACCTGTCTCTGTAACCAGCGTAGTCCTTTTCCGGGAAACCTTCACCTTCGGTGGCTTCGAGTACTTCTTTCCTTGCTTCGAAAAGATTTACCTCCCGAAGGTGAGCAGGAAGCTCCCGGCTGGCGGTCCAGCCGTCTTCAGTCCAGTACACATAGCCCCGGAATGGTGTGTAGAACGTGTAGTAGTCGGGGAAGTACACTGCCCTGTCGTGCTTATAGTCGATGTTATCCGCCCATTCCGGAGGATCTACCTTGACTTTCATTTCGGTGCCATCTTCTGATTCTGTTTCCATCTTGACCTCACCGTCAGCGTCCACTTTGATGGTTGTTTCACCAGTGGCTGTTTTGATCACAGTTTTTTTGTCGCCGTCCTTCTCTGTAGTTGTCTTTGCCTGTGCCTGGCAAATACACGGTACGCAACAGACCGCTAATGCGATAAGAATATTTCTCATGTATTCGTTTTTGAAAGAATGGCGTAAGAACTATGCCGGGAACGCGTTTCAGACTGGAGGGCCGGCAACATACCCAGGATGAGGTTGGAATATGGAGGTTGCGCTTAAATATTTCAGAAAAAGTGCCAAGGAATGCAGACTGAATGTCGTCTTAGTTACCAAACCAGTTATCAATCTTAGTTCAGATGAAAGTAACTCTGTATTTGTGTGGGCTGTTGACTTTATTGGCTCTGGTGGTATTTTCCTGAGGTCGAATGAGGAATATTTCAGAACTTTAGTTCTAATAATCACTCATTAATACCCCACCTGTGGGTCAATACTCGGAGCAAGATATCATTAAAGGCTGCCAGGAAAACAACCGGGTGTACCAGGAGCATGTGTACCGTCAGTATTACAGCCTGTTTTTGAAGATTTGTGCACGGTATGCCCGGAACCTTGAAGATGCGGAGCAATTGCTGAATGATGGCTTTTTGAGGATCTTCAATAATATAAGGGGGTTCAATGGGACGGGGTCGTTTGAAGGCTGGATGAAGAGGATCATGGTCAATAGCTGCCTGGACTACCTGAAGAGCAAACAAATAAAAGAAGCAGAACGTACTGATTATAAAGAGGTTTTACCGGAAGATTCGAAGTTGTCATTAGGACCTGATGCCGTTAAACAATTGGAATTCAAGGAACTACTCCAGATCATTCAGACCCTGCCAACCATGTCGAAAACAGTATTTAACCTATATGTATTTGAAGGATTTTCTCATAAGGAAATAGCGGAGATGTTGCAGATCAGTGAGGGCACGTCGTCCTGGCACCTGCACAAAGCCCGGCATCAACTACAAAAAATGATTAATAACCAAGCTGAAGAACCAGTGTATGCATCCAAACGAATTTGACAGGCTGATTGCCAATAAGTTTGATGAGCACGAGCTGCCTTACAATCCTGCAAACTGGGAGCGGCTGTCGCGCGCGCTGCCTGAGCAGAAGCCAAAGGTGATTGCATTTTCGTGGATGCGCGTGACTGGTATTGCAGCTTCGCTATTGATCGTGGTAGCTTCAGCGGGCTACCTGATATTGAACAAAACATCTGCACCAGCCAAAACAACTACGCAGCCTGCTACATTCAGCATTAAGAGTACAAAACCTTCGGCATCAATTGCTTCTACCGCATCATCTGAAGAGGTGACAATACCCGTGACTACTGAACCACCGATACCGGCACCTCCCCGGGGACAGCAGGTAATGAGTGGTATTGCGGCTAAGGCTTTCAATCCTGTCATCGAACTGAAAAACACGCAGGAAGAAGAAGCGCAAATTGTTGCAAATGCCACTGTTTCTGAGGAGGTTGCACCTGCAGAAGTGAAGGAAGTGCAGCAAAAACCCCAGATTGTGTTCAGGCCGACACCCGTAACGGAAAACGCATTTGAGGAAGAGCCCCGGACAGTGGAAAGGACTGGCAGAAAAACGAATTTCAGTTTGACAGGAGGTATGAACTTCGGTTCGATGGATGCGGGCTATGTGGCTGGAGTGAATGCCCGGCATAGCCTAAGCAGTAAGGTGTTTTTGGAAGGCGATGTGGCGGTTGTGAGTAATCAGGCGACACAGGCGAGCCTGGACCCCTCACTTGTGAACAGTTTTAATAGTGGCACCATGGCTTCGAAGGGAAGCATTGAGACCAAACGTGCGGGGTTTGTGTACCTGCAGGTGAACCCGTCGGTGGGCTACCAGCTCCATAAGAAGCTTTCTGTGAGTGTGGGTGGTGATATGCAGAAGCTGATTGAAGACCAGATTGCTGAGGGGTCGCTGATGACGGCTGATGGAGAAGCCCGTGTGATACCTGACTATGACCTGGGTCTGACGGGCAAGACTGAGTTTGCGATTACTCCGAAGCTTAAGGCCGGGTTGCTTTACCGGGAGGGAGTGAATAACCTTATGTATGGTTCGGGTGACTACCTCGACCGGAGGTATTTACAGGTACAGTTGAAGTATAGGATCCTGGGGAGGTAGAGAAGACATTGGGGAGGAGGGCTGGAAGGTGCGAATTGCCTCCTGCATCATTGAAGTTACACAGAGCGCTCGGAGCAGGCGCAGAGGACACTGAGAGCACTGCGCGAGAGACTACCAGGCGCTGATATCTCAAATAATGTGGGAAGCTCTTTCCACCACAAGCGGAAAGGCCGGTGAGTAACAGAAATTTAGTTTCTTTCCTCTGCGGATGTTTTTGCTGTTCGATATTCGTCCTTTTACACAGCATGTTCCCGGGTCATTTTTAAGTGGTGGATGGTGAACAATCCGGGGAATTCACTATTATTGCACTCCAAAATTTTGGCCCCGTAGTTCAATGGATAGAATAGAAGTTTCCTAAACTTTAGATCCAAGTTCGATTCTTGGCGGGGCTACAAACGGTTTTAAATCAATGATTTGGGACCGTTTTTTTTATTTATGTCGTCATATTATCCTTAAAGTATCGTGGAACTAACTGGTGAAAATTATCAATAATATTCCATTGATGATCTCCAAAGGAGGAGGCATGTTGCCCTCTACTTCTTGTCATACCACCTATTGAAATTCGTCCATGTTCCATTGTGGGGATAATCGAAATAGATTCGACTAATGTTGCTGGGTTATCATTCTTATGTGGGTCTGCATAGGCTAAATGTGCTCCTGCCTTATCGCGAAAATGTTTGACAGGAGAAAGCTCTGGTATATTTTTTATGTAATTATCGCGTGTTTTTTTAAGATCAGCAAGGAGCGACTTATCTTTTGCTAAGTATTCTGGTAGTATACCTTTCTGATTAACAAATTTCACTAAGGCGCAACATTTAGCGTAGTTTATCACGTTCACTGAATACCAGTGAAATAAATTTACAGCTATTGCATCTGCTCTATTTAGTTCCCCTGAAAATGACAAAGTGGATCCTTTTAATAATTCTATCATTTCAGGTGTTTTGTCAGGATACCGAATATGCCAGTAATTCCTTTCTAAATCCACCATAGCATGGTATACCATAAAGATTCCTTCCTTTAACTGAGGTATGGAGTGAAAGTTTTGGATAGTACCATTTTGTTCAATTGAAATATTTTCGATGTGATCAAGTACCATTTTTGAATATTAGTTAATGAATCTACGAAAATCATTGCCTAACCAAAAGGAATATCTGACGATCAACGAAATACCTCCCATAGCTTCTTAAACTTCGCCTTCAAAAAGTTCGATATTCTCAGTGTCGGGTCTACTAGTGAGGCGGACAGGGTCCGCCTAATTTTTTGCCCGCCAAGGAGAGAAGTTCCTGGGGGATACAAAACGGCTTGCTTGAAATTAACAGTATTCTAATACACTGGATGAAATGAATTCTGTATGTATTGTGATAACAAGAAAGCAATTATGTACTGAAGTATTTTTTGCGAAAGATATCATAAATCGATAGCTTACGCAAAACTTTACTCTTGAACAATACTCCAATTTCGCTAACAGAATGGATTGACAGTCTTTCGTCAAAAGGACGACATTCTTTTAGCCTGGAAGAGGTGAGATCAATCTTTCCTGAGGATTCTGAAGCGGCAATTAAGCTAAAACTTAACCGTCTCTCCAACAAAGGAAAGGTTATCTCAGCTCATAAAGGATATTATCTGATCATCACTCCTCAATACAATTCTCGAGGAATACTACCTCCTTCATTGTTTATTGATGGTTTGATGAAGTTTGTTGAAAAGCCATACTATGTGGGATTGCTTAATGCTGCGGCTTTTTATGGAGCGGCCCATCAGCAGCCCCAAGAATATTTTGTTTTTACCACTTTTCCGGTACTTCGTCCAACCAAAAAGAAGAATATCAAGATCAATTATATAAGTAGAAAAGAAATCCCGGCAGAATTAGTGGAACAAAGAAAAACTGAAACAGGCTATATAAATATCTCTTCTCCTGAATTAACCGCAGCCGATCTCGTACAATATGAAAAGAGAATCGGCGGACTTAATAGGGCAGCTACAGTGCTGAATGAGCTCGGAGATTCGATAAAAATTGAGCAGATAAATGAGGTTTTTTTAGAAAAAACAATGATTTC
The DNA here is from genome assembly GCA_023426425.1 of Bacteroidota bacterium. GTDB lineage: Bacteria > Bacteroidota > Bacteroidia > Chitinophagales > Chitinophagaceae > JAFIGV01. The sequence continues at coordinate 6,054 of JAFAAT010000113.1, forward strand.
AACTATTCAGCGCCTGGGATATTTATTTGAAAAAGTGCTCGAAAAGAACGCTATTTCGGATCAAATATTCAATGAAAGTCAAAAACTCAACCTAAAGTTTTTCAGAATTCCGCTTAAAACTTTAGGAGGAAAAAAAGGATATCATACCGATGAAAGATGGAAAATAATATTAAACACCGAAATTGAAATTGACGAATGATACCTGCAGACGGGTCTTGTTTTGAACAAATACGGTAAATTCGTGTACCAGTATTCACGCAATGAGGTAAGTCTTTTTCAATTCGACTGCTATGTTGTTTATTATAGGTTTACTTGTGGTGGCTCTGCCAGTTATTTTTAGAAACAGGATCAAGAAAGCCATCTATATTGGAATAGCTGTCTGCTCCGTTGCTTTCTTTGCTCGCTATTTTAACCTTCTTCGCCCGGAGGATTCCGTTAGAGAATTTCTGTTGGCCATTGTGTTAGCTGCTTTTGTTTCCTTTCTCTATTCAAATCATTATTTTCTGTTTCGCAAGGAGAAGAGATAAACTGCAAATGCCTGCGGTTGGATTAGTGATTCTCACTCAGACTGCAGAGCTTTTGAAATGTTCTTCAGGATGGAATAACAGGTGGTGGGAATGCCCCATATTGTGAAGCATGCCATTAAGCTCTGCATTAGTCATTGATTATCATTTCCTTACAATTGCATTATCATTTCTTTTAGAGTGTTGGGGTTACCTTTGCATTATACCTATCAATACTGAGAATATGACCAAAACTGCTAAAATGCTTACTGCCCTATCTGCGGGCATGATGATCGGAATCTCATCTTTTGCGAACCTACACTTTACCGGAATTGAGGACAATGAGCTACAAGTTGTGGTGACGGGTCTGCCGTTTGAAGTGATGCACCAGGAAAGTTATAGCCCGGTGGTCAGTCAATGGCTTCCTATTCCTCCCCCTGAAGAAGTGTTAAACTTTGCAAGTGAGCGTGTGCCGATTGAGAGATCACAGGTTCAGGATCGACTGAATTACGAGCTTAAGCACAATTTTAGCGACAAGTTAACTGCACAGTTTATTCTTGGTATGGCCAACCGGTGGTTTCCGGTGATAGAGCCGATTCTTGCTGAGTATGGGGTACCGAATGATTTCAAGTACCTGTGTATTGCTGAAAGTGCGCTTCAGAATAAGGTTTCACCGGTTGGTGCAGCAGGGTTCTGGCAGTTTATGCCGGGTACGGCACCTGAGTTTGGACTGGAAATAAACAAAGAGATTGACGAGCGTTACAATGTGGAGAAGAGTACTGAGGCGGCTGCTAAATACCTAAAGAAAGCATATGAGCGCTTTGGGTCATGGACATCGGCTGCAGCATCTTATAATATGGGGCAAGGTGGACTGAATAAACAACAAAGGCTGCAGGGAACTGACGACTATTTCCGCCTACGTCTGCCGCATGAGACCATGCAGTATGTGTACAGAATCCTGGCGTTTAAGTTACTGATTGGCACGCCTGACAAGTTTAACCTACAGGTGGATGAGGAGAAAGTGTATGAGCCAATTGAAACAAGAGTTGTTTCGGTGACAGAAAGCATCAAGAACCTGGCGGAGTTTGCTGTGAAGCACGGAACTGATTTTGACACTTTGAAGGAGCTGAATCCATGGTTGCGTGACAGGAAGCTGACGGTCTCGGAAGGAAAGAGCTACGCGCTGGCGCTGCCATCTTCGGTCTAGACAGAACGTATAAAATATTCGCCCCCGGCCATGAAGGTGGCCGGTTTTTTTCTAGTTGTTGGCTTTGCAAAGCCAAGAAAAAGATCAGGGAATTACAAAAAAACTCTTGTATCTGCAATTGGAATTATGTAGTTTCGACCTACGCTAAAGCTAAAAACCATATGTTTAGATTTGCTTTATTTCTGCTTGCACTAGGTTACTCTGCAGACTCAGCCGCTCAGGTGGATCACCAAATGGATGTAACGAATAATACAAACTGCAATATCACAATCTACGGTGAAGGAGTGGATGCTGGATGGGCGCCTTGCTCAAGCCCTATTTACATTACACAGGGATATATTGTAGCACCTGCCAGTACAGTGGTACTCAGCTGGAACTCAAACTGGAGTGGTGGTAATGCACCTGCCTCAGGTGAGGTAGACTGGGTTGGACTTCGCTTTGTAAGTGGTTGCCCAACTGGTGGATCTACAAGCGGCTGTGTGAATAATATCGGGGCAGAAAATTGCGGTTCTTCATTTTGCATGTATGTAACTTGTGGAGCCTGTGCAGGCACTACTGCAACCTCAAATATACTGGGAACAACTGCAGCAGGAGGTCTTTCACTCACGATTGACCCATAATACTTTAATACTGGTATGCATAGTGTTTTCAGAAATCTCTGGTGTTATCTGGCGGTATTGCTTTCCCCTGTTTTTTGCCATGCGGATCTTATGGACAACCAGAATCCTGGCTTTATTGAAAATAGAGGACAGATTACAGACCAGCATGGACGTCAGCGGGGTGACATCAGCTTTGTTTTGAAGCAGCCAGGGTTAAGCGTGTTTGTAAGTAGGGGCGGATTGCATTATCAATGGTACCGAAAGCATGAAAGAAGTGACAGTGTAGAGAGCTACCGATTGGATGTTAGCCTTGAAGGCAGCAATCCTGATGTAAGGATAACCACATCTGATGTGGTGCCAGGTTATGAAGTCTACTATACTTCTCATTTATGGGGAATTCAGGCAACTTCATGCAGGAGAATTCTTATGGAAGATGTATATCCAGGCATTGATTGGGTAATCTATCTTCAGGCAGGACAACTAAAGCATGACTTCATAGTTCATGCTGGCGCAGTCCCATCGGCGATACGAGTTCGTTACGGTGGTGCCAGTGCAATGAACCTGAAAGATGGGAACCTGACTGTGTTGACACCATTGGGCAGTATCAGGGAAGATGCACCCTATGCTTATCAGGAAGATGGTCAGAAAGTATCCTGTCATTACAGACTTCAGGACAGTGTTCTGAGCTTTATTACGGCTCCTCATAAAGGAAAACTCATAATAGACCCAGTTGTTGGATGGGCCACTTTTTATGGCGGAACTGGTGCGGATTTTTTAAACGCCATTGCAACTGACAGTTCCGGGTTTATTTATGGAACCGGGTTTGCTGTGAGTGCATCCAATATCGCGACTGCTGGCAGCTATCAGTCTGTATTTGGGGGGAACAACGACGTTTTTCTGGCAAAGTTCGATCAGAATGGTAGTAGAATGTGGGGCACTTATTTTGGCAAGAATGGTTTTGAGGGTGCCTATGCTATTGCTGTTCGAAACAACAATATTTTCATAGGGGGTGTAGCCTCTGCTGATAGTCTTGCCACGAGTGGCAGCCACCAGTTCCTCTACGGCGGTGGCTTGAGAGATGGTTTGCTGGCTATGTTCGACCTCAACGGTTTCCTGGGGTGGAGCAGTTATTATGGAGGGACTGCCCTGGATGTTATCAGCGGGGTTGCTGCAGATGCAAGCAGTGTGTATGTTACAGGAACCACACGTAGCAGCATGCAGATCGCGAGCTCCAACGGCTTTCAGCAAGCCTATTCCGATAGTGCCGATGTTTTTCTTGCCAGGTTTGATCTCAACGGTAACCGACTCTGGTCGAGCTATTTTGGTGGTGATGGTATAGATACTGCGGCATCGGTATGTATCGGCAGTACTGGTGGCGTGTTTGTTGGGGGTGGAACTACGAGTATTACCGGTGTCAGTACATCTCAGTCTCACCAGGCAGTTCACGGAGGTGGTAACTGGGATGCTTTTCTTGTAAAGTTTGATGTAACAGGACAACGTACCTGGGCTAGCTATTTTGGCGGCAACGGTGTTTCTGTAGGGCAAAATAGTTTCGAAATGGGCATGAGCGTGTCGCCGGGTCCTTCAGGGGGTGTTTATCTCTCTGGCAGAACCAACAGCCCTTCGGGTATAGCGACGCCAGGTTCAGCATATCCTTCTGGTGGCAGCAGCAGTGATGGATTTGTGGCAAGGTTTGATAGTAGTGGCCAACGCATCTGGGGCAGTTATATCGGCGGCGCAGGGTCAGACTACGTTCATAGCTCATATTACGCTCCGGGACAAAGTGGGATTTACCTGGCAGGCAGTACAGGAAGTAGCAGTAATATCGCGACAGCAGGTGCAATACAGCCAATCCTCGACAGTACCCAACTAAACAGTCAGGATATATTTTTCACGTTTTTTGACGATCAGGGCCAGCAGGTGTATGGAAGCTATTATGGCCTTTCTAACAATACTGAACGCGCCACATCTGTGAGTTATGACAGTACATGGAACCAGTTATATATCTCTGGGAATGTGAATGGAAACCCTGTTTCACTCATAACCCCCGGAGCACATCAGGCTAATTCTGGCGGGTGGCAGGATGGAATACTGATCTGTATCCGAGATACAACGGGTCAGTTTCATAAGCCGCAGGCAGATAGTATGTATTGTGAAGGACAGAATATTCAGGTGCTGAATACGATTGCCGGGATGTTCTCTGCGAACAATATATTTCGTTTGGAGCTTTCTGATGCTATTGGCAGCTTTGCCACTCCTGACACCATCGGCAGCATGGTGATAGGTGTTACAAGCTATATTACCGGCACGATCCCACAGGGAACAATACCAGGCACAGGCTATCGAGTGCGGGTGACCGCTTCTAGCCCTCCAGCGATTTCCCAGGACAATGGTTCAAACATCAGTATATACGCCACGAGCGCAGGACCAGCAGTGAGTATTAGTGCTTTTCCGGATACCAATGTATTAAGCGGCACAACAGTGAATTTTACCGCTACCGTGACCAATGGCGGGAACAGCCCCCAATACCAGTGGCGGAGGAATGGCGTTTTTATAGCCGGGGCTAATAGTAGTAGTTATTTAACTAATACCCTGTTGGACGGAGATATCATTGATGTGTATGTAGAGAGCAGCATACCTTGTGCTCAGCCTTCCAATGTCCTTAGCAATAAACTAACAATGCACATTCCATCGGGCGTGGATGAACAGCATGCCAGCGGGGATATTAGAGTGTATCCGAACCCAGTAGGTGAACAATTGTTTATTGACAACATGAAACACCGAGGCTTGCGGTTCGTGCTTTTGGACCCGACTGGACGTTTGGTTTTAGAAAGCCATAGTAGGGCGGTACGCATTACAGTTCGGACTGAGAGTATAGCACCGGGAATTTATCAATATCTCCTCTATGAAGGAAAGGAGTTGCTTCAAAGCGGAACGGTGATGAAGGGACTGTAGACACCCTGTTTGAGGTATAGCGACGGAAGGGAGCTCAGGGTGACTAGAGCGAAATTTGTGGAGAGTTGATGGTGCAGTTTTTGTGCCCTTTACAGGCAAAATTTTGCACCATGAAAAAACTAGTTATTCTTTCTGCGATCTGCGGAGTCTTTACTACTGAGGCATGGGCCCAGGAAAACACCAAAGTGAAGGTCAGGGATGCTGATGTGCCTGAGGCTGTGAGAACAAGCTTTCAGCGACAGTTTGCTACGGCTGATGATGTGTCGTGGAAGATGAAGGATGGTAATTACAAGGTTAAGTTTGAAATTGACAACGTGGACCACATTGCTGAGCTGAGCAGCACTGGAGAATTGATTTCCAGGGGAATGGAAGTGGATGCTGCGACGCTGCCCGATGCGGTGAATTCGAGTGTGAAGACGATGTATCCAAACCATGAGATTGATGATGTATATCGGATCGATAAAGATGGTGCGATGCAGTACCTGATCGAGCTGGACGGTAAACCGGACAGGATGGTGTTGCTGGATGCGCAAGGGAAGGTGCTGAAGGATAGAGAGGAATAACATTCCGGTGGTACTTCCGGAAACCCTTGAGCGGGGCATGGATGAACCATTGAGATTAGTTTACATATGGGATCAAAGAGCCCAGAGCAATTTTGTCATACATGCATTGAGGATATTCAATGCATGTATGATATTGATGAGTGACGTCACTCCTTTCGTCCGTAGGTTTTCTTATCGCCAGAGTGCATCTTTGTGAAGCATGCGCAAAAGCTGGTTTTCATTTTCAAATATTGTAACGGTTCTGTTGGTTGTATTGCTGGTGGCAATGGTTGTGGAGCCGCAGGTAAAGGCATTCTTTATAAGGGGGTTGATGAAGATGGGATTGTTTCAGCCGGATGTTTCTGACGCCGGAAATGATAAACTGACTGTCGCTGAAGCGTATGCCAACTTTGAGTTAGCAGATGGCCGGGTGGTGAGCCTGAAAGATTTGAGAGGCAAGGTGGTGTTTATCAACTTCTGGGCGACCTGGTGTCCGCCCTGTATTGCTGAAATGCCGTCGATCCAGAAGCTTTATGATCGTTTTAGTGCAGACACTTCAGTTGTCTTCCTGATGGTCGATATGGACAAAAACTTCGGACGGTCAGGGAGGTTTTTCGAGAAACACTCCTACAACCTTCCCCTTGCTATCCCGGCCACGACAGTACCCGCTCTGCTTTTTGAAGGCAGTTTACCCACGACAGTTGTGATTAATAAAACTGGTCATGTTGTATTCAAAGAAACAGGCGCTTCGGACTACGGCAGTGAAAGATTCATGAAGTTCATTCAACAACTCGCTGAGACACAGGAGGGTGTGAAATAGGATGCGGATTTGCGGGTAAATACCCATTTTTGGTAAGCCACAAGATTTGCGGGTACATACACGAGTTCCTACCTTTGCGTAACTTGCTTCAACACATGAAAAGCGCAAAGGATTATTTCCTCATGCTGGAGTCGGATGCAGACGATCGCATGATCACTGCAGGGACATTAAAGGAACTGGATATTCCAGTGAACATAGAATTTCTCAGGAAATCTGACGAACTGTTTCCTTTTCTTCAGTCGCAACCGCGTCCGAAGCTGATTCTTTTGAATAGCAATACTTTGCCGGATGATGGGCTTACAGTGCTCAGGCATTTAAAGAATTCACCGTATGCGAGCATACCAGTGGTGGTGCTCAGTGATTCTGCCACTCCGGATGAAGTAGATGCTTTTTACAGGGAGGGGGCGATTTCCTTCATCGAGAAACCATACAGCCTGGAGGAGACGCAGCAGAAAATCAGAAGTTTCTTTGACTACTGGCTGCAGGTGGCGGAGGTGTAGAAGAATAATGTCGTGTTTACTTGACAGTGTGTAAAGCTTGCTTTACATTTGAGTAATGCATTCAACGATGACACTTCCACTGATCAATCCCTCGTGGCGGCGCGTGGGACAAATAATAGCATTTGTCGGGCTTGTGGCCTTGATCGCCTTCAAAAAGGCTGATTTCAACTTTGTCGGAGCACAAGAAGAAATCGTTCGGGTCATATCAGAGATGGTAATAGTAATGGGATTACTTTTATGGGCTTTTTCCAAGGACCGTATCGAAGATGAAAGGACTATGCACTTGCGACTGAAGGCATTTGCAATAACGATCCTGATTGGGGCTGTGAATGCAATTGTGAGACCTGCCGTAGATCTGGCATTTGACGTCGACCTTCAGCTATACACAGAGCAACAAGCCTTTATGGCGCTCCTGTTTTTCAATAACGTCTATTTCATGTTGATCAAGCGAGGCTGGTAATGAACAATACCATCAGAATTGAACGGGCGAGGTATAATTTTACGCAACAGGATCTTGCGGACAAGACCGGCGTTTCCCGTCAAACCATTCACTCAATTGAAACAGGAAGGTTTGTTCCTTCAACTGTACTAGCATTGAAGATTGCCAAGGTATTACAAACGACAGTGGACGATCTGTTTGCGCTGGAGGAGCAGGATTGATTTGATGCTTAAGGGGAGCAAGGGGCTTTTGGGGGGGAGCTTGTCAGTTTTTTACTTTAGCTTTGGCCGGTGAGGAATTGAGTTTATTCATCATCTTTTTAAACAATATATAATGGATACTTCTAAAATGATCAAGGCCTATTGCCTGAAAACAAAAGAAAAAAATGTTCCGATGCAGGATGCTGTAATTACCAAGACTGCCAAAGGTGGTTATATGGCACAAGGCCATGATGGTAAAGGCAACAAGATGGCAGCTATGATGAGCGAGGCCAAGGCTATGCAAGCTATTCAGGATGGCGTTGCCACCAAAGGTTTCTAAATATACATCCATAGAACAGTATTGATGTGCAGGAGTGGCTGCACATCATTTTTTTGTGTTTTTTTGTTTTTTCGAGTCTTTGTTTTTTCGAGTGCGAGAGGTTGAGTTCCACAGTGATACACAGAGGCAGTGGTCTCTTGCGATTGGGTCTATGATGAGAAACACAGAGTGCTGGCGCGAGTGATAGTACTGCGAGGAAATAAGAGTTAGTCTTAGCGGTTTTTTTGCTTTGTGTCTTTGTTTTTTGAGAGGCGAGGGGTTGCTAAACGTGTAGCGCGGCTGCAGCTTCTGCACATCTTTGTCCGTCGATGGCTGCTGAGACGATACCTCCGGCATAGCCTGCACCTTCGGCACAGGGAAAGAGGCCTTTGATCTGCGGATGTTGCAGCGAGTCTTTGTCCCGGGGAATACGCACTGGTGAGCTGGTCCGGGATTCGGTGGCCACTAGTACTGCTTCATTGGTGTAGTAACCCCTCATCTTTTTACCGAAGTCGGCTAAGGCTGCTCTGAGGGATAGGTGTACTTCTTTGGGTAGTACCTCACTAAGCCTGGCGGGGGCAATGCCTGGCAGATAAGAGCACGCCGGTAAGGAGGCTGAAACTTTACCATTCACAAAATCAACCATGCGCTGTGCAGGCGCCACCAATCCACCACCACCAGCAGAAAAGGCCGTTTGTTCTACCATTTGCTGGAAATGCATGCCCGCAAGATTGCCCTGAAAGCCGTAGGCAGCGAAATCTTTCTCATCTACGGTCACTACAGTTCCAGAGTTTGCATAAGGATTATTACGCTTGGAGGGGGACCAGCCGTTGACGACAATCTCTCCGGGCGCAGTAGCTGCCGGCGCTATGATTCCACCAGGGCACATGCAGAATGAGAATACTCCCCTACCCTGTTGCTGAGTTACCAGTGAGTAGCTTGCAGGGGGAAGGAAAGGATCCCTAACCTCACATCGATATTGTGCCTGGTCAACAAGTTCCTGAGGGTGCTCGATGCGCACACCCAAAGCGAACGGCTTTGCTTCTACTGCAATCTGCCTGTTTTCCAGCAAGGAGAATATATCCCTGGCTGAATGGCCTGTGGCGAGAATGAGTGTATCGCAGTTGATGTTCGTGTCACCATTTAGCTGAACACCCTTTACATGGTCAGCTTCAATCAGTATGTCTGTAAGCTTAGTATCGAACAATACTTTACCGCCGCATGCTACTATCTGCTCCCGCATAGCGGTGATGATATGCGGCAATTTGTTGGTTCCGATGTGGGGGTGAGCGACATAGAGAATTGCAGGGTCTGCGCCAAAATGGACAAACAGCTGCAGGATTTCTTTGACGTTACCGCGCTTAGTGGAGCGGGTATAGAGCTTACCGTCGCTGTAAGTGCCAGCTCCGCCTTCGCCATAGCAGTAGTTGGATTCGGGATTGACTATACCTTCCTTATTCATTGCTGCAAGGTCCCGTCTGCGGCTACGGACATCCTTACCTCGTTCGATGATGATTGGTTTCCGGCCAAGGGTAATGAGGCGGAGTGCGGCAAACAATCCTGCGGGTCCTGCACCGACGATGATCACGGGCTTGCCATTTGAGACATTGCGCAGTAAAGGATCGAAAGGTATCTCCTCATTTAGTTGCTCGTCTATAAAGACTTTCAGCTGCAGCACGACTTTTGGTTGTCGGCTGCGGGCATCGATGGAATGTTTCTCGATTCGATAACCTGATATCCTTGCTGAAGGAATATCCAGCTCCAGAGCAATATACCGTCTGATGCTGCTTTCTTCTGCGGCCTCAGAAGGCAGCAGGGCGAGAGTGAGGGATTTAATCATGCGTTAGGTTTTTATCCTAAAAGCGAATTGCAATCTTAATGGCCGGCAATAGCAGACCTTGACTTGTAGACAGCCTTGACCTTGTCAAGATGCGCAATAAACCGCTCAACATTAGGGTCATAGGAGTAGCCCTCTTCTACAAGTTTCAGGCCATCTTCATCTACAAAGAAGTAAAATGGCTGGGAGTTAGAATTGAACTTAGAGGCCTGCAGGTGCTCGTTCCAGTCGCCGATAGTAACGATATCTGCATTGAGCTCTTTTGAGTAAAATTGTTTTTCCTTTGGTAGTTCTATCTTGTCATAATCGCAGTAAAGCGAGGCGACGATAAAGTCTTCTTTGAGCCGTCGCATTACCTCAGGCTGGCTCCATACCTGTGATTCCATCTTCCTACAGTTTACACAATTGATGCCTGTGAAGTCGAGCATAACGGGTTTCTTCAACACTTTGGCTGCAGCCAGTGCCTCTTCGTAATCGAAATAGGTGACTAGTCCCGCCTGAATGACCACAGGTGGCTCGTACATTTTCATTTCCTGAACGTAGAGTTTGGGGGCTACTTCACTATTTGAAGACGCATGCGAGCCTGGGCTGCTTCCACCAGCATTTACGATATAATCCTGTGTACCCATAGGTGGCAGGAACTGGCTCATACCGTTAAGTGGAGCACCCCACATGCCGGGAACGAGGTAGACGGCAAAAGTAAAACTAGTTATTGCGAGGAATAGCCTGAATATAGAGACATACTCCTGACCATAAACGTTCTTTGGAGAAGCATCATCGTGAGAAAGCTTCAACTTACCCAGAAGATAAAAGCCTAACAAAACTGCGAGGACAATCCAGATGGCGATAAATATCTCTCTGTCGAGTAACCTCCATCCCTGTGCGAGATCTGCGTTGCTCAGGAACTTCAATGCCAGCATGAGTTCGAGAAAGCCCAGAACTACTTTTACCTGGTTGAGCCAGCCACCTGAGGAAGCCATCTTATTAAGCATTCCCGGGAATATTGCAAAGACTGCAAAAGGAAGTGCCAGGCCAATAGAGAAGCCAGCCATGCCGAGGATCGGTCCTGCCACACCACCC
>JAFAAT010000115.1 GCA_023426425.1 Bacteroidota bacterium
GACAGGCATACCTCCTACCTCCACCCACTGCTCAAACTGACCCACATCTGACGCACATCTCACCCATAGCTGACGCATAACTGACGCATATAGACACCTTGTCAACTCCTTGATTAAGTGCTGATAACGAAAGATATACGTCGAGACCTAGCTAACACATACATACGCCCTACCAATTGGGGCGAGACAGAAATAGACCTGGGACGTGAAACAGGTGCGATTTGTCAGTTGCGTGTTAAGATTTGTTAAAGTGTAAGATTGCACTAAACGAACCTGATAGTTTCTCCGTCTATAGAAGTATGGTGTAACCCTTAAATTGAATGTTATGGACACGCTGCCAATTGTTATGACGCTGGTGCCGGTTACTTTGCTAAGTGTAATCTTCTTCTTCAGCTACCGGTGGAAAAGAAATGTGATGAAAAATCTGGAACTACCCAAATCTAAACAAGCATAAAAATGGCGGGCATGATGCCCGCCATTTTATTATCGGTTTGATACGCTTGTTTAGTAGCGGTAATGTTCTGGCTTGAATGGACCATTTTTGGCAATGCCCAGGTATGAGGCTTGCTCGTCTGTGAGTTCATCCAGTTCCACACCAATTTTGGAAAGGTGGAGACGGGCAACTTTTTCATCCAGATGTTTAGGAAGCACGTACACTTTGTTTTCGTAGTTCTGGTGATTGTTCCAGAGTTCGATTTGTGCAAGTGTCTGGTTGGAGAACGAGTTACTCATCACGAATGAAGGGTGACCGGTAGCACAACCCAGGTTTACGAGGCGACCTTCGGCCAGCAGGATGATGTCCTTCCCATCGACGGTGTACATGTCGACTTGTGGCTTGATAGTGTCTTTAGTGTGTCCGTAGTTTGTATTCAACCATGCAACATCAATTTCGATGTCGAAATGACCGATATTACAAACGATTGCTTTATCCTTCATCAGTTTGAAGTGCTCACCAGTGATCAGATCGCGGCAACCTGAAGCAGTAACTATGATGTCAGCTTCTTTCACTGCGTCTTTCATCTTTTTAACTTCAAAACCGTCCATTGCAGCCTGCAGGGCGCAGATAGGATCAATTTCGGTAACGATGACACGGGCACCTGCACCACGGAGAGATTCAGCAGAACCCTTACCTACGTCACCGTATCCACCTACAACTGCGACTTTACCGGCCATCATCACGTCCGTAGCACGGCGGATCGCATCTACCAGAGATTCTTTACAGCCGTACTTGTTATCAAACTTAGATTTGGTAACAGAATCGTTCACATTGATTGCAGGCATTGGCAGGGTGCCTTTCTGCATTCTTTCGTAGAGGCGGTGCACACCAGTGGTAGTTTCTTCGCTGATGCCTTTGATATGCTGCACGAGCTCTGTGTAATTATCCAGAACAATGTTCGTGAGGTCACCACCGTCGTCGAGGATCATGTTCAGTGGGCGGTCTTCACTGCCGAAGAAAAGTGTTTGTTCGATACACCAGTCGGCTTCTGCCTGAGTTTGTCCTTTCCAGGCGAAAACTCCGATGCCTGTAGCAGCGATGGCAGCGGCAGCGTGATCCTGGGTGGAGAAGATGTTGCAGGAGCTCCAACGAACCTCTGCGCCCAGTTCAACGAGTGTCTCAATAAGGACAGCGGTCTGGATGGTCATGTGAAGGCAGCCTGCGATGCGAGCACCCTTGAGAGGTTTTTTAGGGCCATATTCAGCGCGGATGGCCATAAGACCCGGCATTTCAGCCTCTGCGAGTTTGATCTCTTTACGGCCCCATTCAGCCAGGCTCATATCTTTAACCTTATATGGAAGCTTAAAGTCAATTTGGTTGCGAGTTGCAGTACTCATGTTGTATTTATTTTTCTATTTGTTTTCAAAAAAGTGTGGCAAAGGTACCAAATCCCGTACTATTAGCCACGTTGATAATATGTAGGGTTAAACTATTGGCTTTTCTTTACATATTCCTGGATCTTCTTCTTTGTGTCGTTGCTGACAGGAACAAGAGGAAGGCGCAGGTAGTTATCGCAGATACCCATCTGGCTCAGGATGGATTTCACACCCGCCGGGTTTCCTTCTGCAAAGAGAAGGCGGATGCCGTCGAGCAATTTGTAGTGAATTGCACGGGCCTTGTCGAATTTGTTGACGAGGCAGGCGTTTACCATATAGGTGAAATCCTTTGTGAAGCAGTTTGCGGCGACAGAAATTACGCCTTCCATGCCGATGGCGATTTGGGAGAGAACCAGATCGTCATCGCCTGAAAGAACCAGGAAGTTGTCGGGTTTATTCTGGACCAGCTCCATACATTGGGCGAGGTTCCCGCTAGCTTCCTTGATGGCTACGATGTTGTTGAACTCGTTGGCTAGTTTTATGACAGTTGCAGGAAGCAGGTTGCTGCTGGTGCGGCCGGGGACGTTATAGAGGATAATTGACTTGTCGGTTGCCTGTGCGATAGCTTTGAAGTGCTGGTAAAGGCCTTCCTGCGTTGGCTTGTTGTAGTAAGGCGCCACGCTCAGGATACCAGAAACATTTGAAAGGTCGTATTCTTTTAGCTGTGCGATCACCTCCGCGGTGTTGTTTCCTCCGATGCCGCAAACGACCGGCACACGTCCGGCGGCTTTAGCCACGATGTAGTCAAGAATTTCCTTTTTTTCTTCCGAAGTAAGGGTTGGAGTTTCGGCTGTAGTACCCAGGGCGACCAGGTAATTTACACCACCATCGATTACAGACTTAATTAGTTTTTCGAGTGCAGGGAAGTCTACTGCATTGCTTTTTGTGAATGGTGTAACCAATGCTACACCGGTACCTCTAAACAGATTTGACATTATGGGACTTTATTAGGTGATCACTATACTTCTTCGTAGAAGCCCATTTTAGAGAACTTCGCGATTCTTTGGTTAATTCTGGTATCGGCAGAGAGAGGGGTTAGCTCTCCGAGAGATTTCACTAAATATTCTTTCAATGTTGCTGCCATCTCTTCTGGCTTTGCATGGGCCCCGCCGAGTGGTTCGGGGATGACGTCGTCCACAAGACCAAAGCGGCTCATGTCTACAGAGGTAAGCTTAAGTTGTTCTGCAGCCTGTTCTTTGAAATTCCAGCTACGCCAGAGGATTGAGGAGCAGGATTCGGGGGAGATGACTGTGTACCAGGTATTTTCGAGCATGGCGACTTTATCGCCAATGCCGATGCCCAGTGCGCCGCCGGAGGCACCTTCACCGATGATGACACAGATGACGGGGACGCGCAGGTTTACCATTTCGAAGAGATTGCGGGCGATGGCTTCGCCTTGTCCGCGTTCTTCAGCTTCGAGGCCCGGGAATGCACCGGGTGTGTCTATTAGTGTTATGACGGGCCTGTTGAACTTTTCAGCCATCTTCATGAGTCGAAGGGCCTTGCGGTAGCCTTCCGGATTTGCCATACCGAAGTTGCGCATCTGGCGCATTTTGGTATTGACGCCTTTTTGCTGACCCATGACCATTACGGGCATTCCTCCCAGTTCTGCCATACCGCCTACCATTGCTTTATCATCGCGCACCTGGCGGTCGCCAAAGAGCTCGGTGAAGTTGTCGAATATCTTTTCGACGTAGTATAGAGTATATGGTCTTTCGGGGTGGCGGCTTAGCTGGACGCGTTGCCAGGGAGTAAGATTGGCGTAGATTTTAGAGCGGGTATTTTCGATTGCATCTTCCAGTTCGCTGATAGTGCCGCTAACGTTAACCTGAGGATTTTTTGCGTGCATTTCTTTCAACTTATTCATCTGTCCGTACAACTCTTCAAGCGGCTTTTCGAAATCCAGAAACTGCATAATTTTCGATTAAGGTTACAAAAGTAAAGGTTTGAAATTTTTTAGAAGAAGATTTGCTTGGTTGAAATTTTTGTCATTATCTTTGCAACCCAATCGGAACAAGGATCGGTAGTTCAGTTGGTTAGAATGCCGCCCTGGCACGGCGGAGGTCGCGGGTTCGAGTCCCGTCCGGTCCGCAAAAAGCCACTCAAAATGAGTGGCTTTTTTGTTTGTTATAAGATCCGGATACGTAGTAGAGAGATGCGAGCGGGATAGTGAAAAGCAAGTTTAGGAGTAGCAGGTGAATCCTTCTTTGTGGATAGTGTAATAAATTGAATCTTTGCAATTAGAAAAACAAAATCTGATCTAATGAAAAAACAATCCATTTTATTCGTTGCCGGTGCTCTGTTGTTGGCGTTTACATCATGTCAGTCGGAGCAGGCGGGTTATAGTGATGAGCAGGTAGACTCGACTGTGAATGCGAGAGTGGAAGAAATCAGGATGGAGATGATGATGCAGAATGACTCAATCATCAATGCGCTGGCGCAGCAGAGGGCGGATTCTATTATTGCTGCAATGAAGGGTGGTAATACGGTGACTACTCAGACGACAACTAAGAGGACGACGACGGTAAGCAAGAATGCACCGGCTACTTCATCCAGTGCAAATGCTTCTAGTCCGAAGGCTGCGACTACAACTACAGTTGAAAGGGGTGGTTTGAAGTCTCAAAGTGATCAAAACAGAACATCGAATTCTTCTACAGTACAGGGTGGTGGTTTAAAATCCCAGTCGGATCAAAACAGAAATACCAATACAAATACTACTCAGGGAGGAGGTTTGAAATCTCAATCGGATCAAAACAAGCGATAGAAGTAACTCTAAATAAAAAAAGCCCGCTTTCGCGGGCTTTTTTTATTTCCGAAAAAACCTCATTAAGTTAAGGTTTTATCATGTTATTGAAAGTATATACGATTGTGGTCGTTGTACCACCACTTTCCACTTCAGAAAGAGACAAGGTTGCTACTTCTTCATCTATGGTCCCAGAACCAGTGTAGGAGAAATTACCATTCGTTTTAGGAACTACAGCAAATGCAGTGTTTGAAGTAAGTTCAACTGTAAAATTCAGTTGTGGAGCATTGTTGGCATCAACCAGATTCAAACCCATTTCAGTTGGATTGGTGCCGAGTGGCGTGAAAGTCATTCCCCAATCTGTATACGTACCACCATCACTGTCCGTCCCGTTACCTCGGTAGGTGCCAGCGTAAGTTGTCCGAACTTCGATCTCGCAGTTTGTACCATCAAAGCCCGTAAGGCAGTTACAGTTACCACCGCTACAAGTTCCGCCGTTCTCACAGACAACGTCTTTACATTCGTCTTTGTTACAGGAAGTGTAGGTTACGGCGCCAAATGCACCAAGCGTTAGAAGGGCGGAGAGCGCAATTTGTTTAAATGATTTCATAGATAGCACTTTTAAATTTTTTGGTTAATGATGGGCCAAAGTTAAATG
>JAFAAT010000124.1 GCA_023426425.1 Bacteroidota bacterium
GAACGTGAGTGTAACACTTACGGATATCTCTGGCAGAAAGCTAGGAAAACTATACAACGGAAGTAGCGAGGGCCTGTCGGAGGCTATCCGGCTACCGCAGCTGGTGCCAGGATTGTATTTTCTTTCAGTGATTGTTGACGGCACACCTGTGAAGTTGAAGAAGCTCCACGTCTATTGATTGTAATTGATAATCATTGCTATCCGTTTGAATTTGAGAATACAGAACGGGCTCCAAACTGACGCAGGTTTGGAGCTTCTTTCTTTTGGATTTTGTAAAGCATGCCCCTTATCCGCCGCCCCTCACAGGCGCATACCAATTACGACCTGTCTGAGTAAGGTACAATGCTGAAGCGCAGCGACAATTATCATTTATCATTATCAATTATCAATTATCAATTATCAATTATCAATTATCAATTATCAATTAAGTCAACAGCCCGCCTGTTTACTCTTTAATACGTAATTTTGCAGCATGCTTACGACTTCTAACATCTCCCCACTGACACAACAATTCCTGGAAAAAGAAGAACGCTACGGTGCCCACAACTATCATCCCCTGCCGGTTGTACTCACTCGTGGTGAAGGTGTCTATGTCTGGGACGTCGATCAGAAGCGTTATTTCGATTTTCTCTCCGGCTATTCTGCCGTAAACCAGGGCCATTGCCATCCCCGCATTATCCAGTCGCTCATCGACCAGGCCCAGAAACTTACACTAACCTCCCGCGCTTTCCACAGCGATCTGCTGGGAGAGTACGAGGAATATATCACCAGCTACTTTGGCTACGACAAGGTGCTCCCCATGAACACGGGAGTGGAAGCAGTCGAAACCGCCCTCAAACTCGCTCGTAAATGGGCCTATGAAGTGAAAGGCATTGAAGCCAACAAAGCCAAGATTCTGGTCTGCGACCAGAACTTCCATGGTCGCACTATAAACGTGATCTCCTTCAGTGTAGATCCCTCGGCTCGCCACAACTTTGGTCCTTTTGTTCCTGGCTATGAGGTGATCGAATATAATTCTATCCCTGCCCTTCAGGCAGCGCTTCAGGATAAAAACGTCGCAGCCTTCCTCGTAGAACCCATACAGGGAGAAGCGGGCGTAATGGTGCCGGACGAAGGCTACCTCAGCAAAGCTGCAGCCATGTGCCGCGAAGCTAACGTCCTCTTCATAGCTGATGAAATCCAGACCGGTCTCGCCCGCACTGGTAAATTGCTCGCCTGCGACCACGAAGGAGTGCGCCCGGATATCCTGGTACTTGGTAAGGCCCTTTCTGGTGGTGTACTTCCTGTATCGGCCGTGCTGGCAGATAATGAGATCATGCTCACCATTAAGCCAGGCGAACACGGATCAACTTACGGGGGAAATCCTCTTGCCTGTAAAGTGGCTATCACCGCACTTCAGGTGCTGAAAGACGAGCAAATGGCAGAAAACGCCACTGAGCAAGGTGCCTATTTCCGCAACCGCCTTCTTGCACTCGAGCACCCGCACGTATCCATAGTACGTGGCAAGGGCTTGCTGAATGCCATCGTGATCGATCATCCTAACAAAGACGCAGCCTGGGAGCTTTGCCTTCAGCTGAAAGATAACGGACTTCTGGCCAAGCCAACCCATGGTGACAAGATCCGTTTCGCACCACCGCTGGTGATCAACCGGGAGCAGATCGATGATTGTATCCGGATCATCGACAAAAGCCTGCAACGCCTGTCGTAATGACCGAGGCAGGCACCACCCTGAGCCGGCGTTCGGGCTTCTATATCGATATCAGTATCGGTCTCACAGACGGGCTCATGATGTCGTTCGTGGTGATCTCTGGCCTGATCCAGCTGGCTACAGCTTCAGTCATTTCTGTTGTCGTGCTTATTATGTGTGCCCTCGGCGGACTGGCAATGGGACTTAGCAGGTTCTATAGTGCACCAGATCTTCCTGGTCATGATCATCACCATCATGGTGAGGATGAGGAGCGTGATCAGGAAGACGAAGCACATTGGGAAGAGGAAGCCAAAGCCCTGACGGATCCGCGCATTTCCAGGATCAGTGCCTGGAATATCGGATGTTCCTACACTGTGGGTGGATTGATACCCTTGCTTTCGGTTTTGTTATTCAAAGAGTCTGAAGATGTGTACCTGTTCACAATGCTGTTCACATTTGCTGCCCTCTGTGTATTGGGCATTGCAAAGTCTTCTTTTCTCGGTCGGCCACCATTGATTCCTACGCTCCGGTTGCTGATCTTGTGTGCCGCCGCGGCAGGAGGTGCCTGGGTGATCGGCGGGGTTTTCAAGTAGCATCCAAACCATCCATTTTTTCCTTAATTTCAATTTTTGTTTCCTGGCAAATCGAAGTACTCCTTTAATACTTCGATAGACACCTATACAACTGGTGCATAATAGGGAAATGAACAGACTTCCGTCGGAAGTCTGAAAAGGATGAGTTAACCTTCTAATTGAATGAATCTTGCTGCAATGACCGTCTATACTTCTTTCCTTACTATTTGTATCCTGTTAGTTTCTGTTAGCTCCACCCAGGCTGGTGAGTCGGTGCGCATAGCTGCACAAGGATTCAGGCAGAATGTAGGACAGGTCACTGATCAACATAGTCAGCCACGCAATGATGTGGGCTACGTACTTACGCAACCGGGATTTAGCATTTTTATTACAGGCCATTCCTTTCATTATCAATGGTACAAACCAACTGCCTCTGATGACAGCGTAAAGACTTACAGGCTAGATGTTGAACTAGTCGGAAGTAAACCATCACCGATTGTAGTGGAGGAAGATGTGGAGCGTGGACAGGAAATATATTATGCTCATGGTTTGGCCGGAGCATCCGCGAGATCATTCAAAAAACTGACATTTAAAGAAGTTTACCCAAACATTGACTGGGTATTATACGCAACTGACAACGGCCTAAAGTATGATTTTGTAATTCACCCTGGTGGGAACCCAGAGGCCATTAAACTCTGCTTTGGTGGAGCTTCTTCGATGGAGCTGAGTGATGGCAGTCTGGTTGTTACTACTCCTATGGGCAGTATCCACGAACAGCCACCCTATGCATTCGAACAGGAATCTGGCAGAATAGTAAGCTGTACCTTTCAACTTGATAGCAATATCGTCAGCTTCGAAACTGCAGGCTATGCCGGTACTCTGGTGATTGATCCTGTTGTTGCCTGGTCAACCTTCTACGGTGGTAACACTTATGACTATCTTTCCTCAATAAAGGCAGATGATTCAGGGAACCTGTATGCCACCGGTTTCACACTGAGTGCTAATAACATCGCCACGACCGGCAGTTACCAGGCAACTATCGGTGGCGCTTATGACATAATGCTGATCAAGTTTAACAGTTCGGGAGTACGCCTATGGGGTTCCTACTTTGGGAATTCGGGTCAGGAACAGGCAAATGCGCTTAGTGTAAATGGTGGCGATATCTATGTAGTAGGACATGCCACTTCCGGTTCGCTGGCCACTCCAGGTAGTCATCAAACTACCTTCGGAGGAGGCGCAAGAGACGGGTTACTGTTAAAGTTCGATGCAAACGGCTCTTTAATATGGAGCACGTACTATGGCGGTAATAACATAGAGGTTCTTACAGGAGTTACTTCAGATTCTGCAGCAGTCTATATCACAGGCACTACACGTAGCGCTGATGGAATAGCCAGCATCAACGGGTATCAGCAAACCTACTCAGACTCTTCTGACGTATTGATCGCAAGGTTTGACCATTCAGGTGTTCGGCAGTGGGGCACCTATTTTGGTGGTACTGGCAGAGACTCTGCTACTGCTATTGTGGCTGCGCCTTCCGGGAGAGTGTATCTCGCAGGACTTACCAATAGTAATTCGGGAATTGCTACACCAGGTTCTCATCAGCCTGCTCATGGTGGTGGAAGCACAGATGCTTTTCTGGCAAGATTTGATGCGACCGGGCAGCCTCTGTGGGGCACTTATTACGGCGGTAATGGATCTTCCAGCAACATAAATGAATTTGAACTTGCGACTACTCTTTCAATGGATGAACATGGAAACGTCTATGTTTCCGGACGCACCTTAAGTACTAATAATATTGCAACAGCAGGTGTTGCCTATTCTACGTACAACGGTAACACTGATGGTTTCACGGCCAAATTT
Source organism: Bacteroidota bacterium (assembly GCA_023426425.1). Classification (GTDB taxonomy): domain Bacteria; phylum Bacteroidota; class Bacteroidia; order Chitinophagales; family Chitinophagaceae; genus JAFIGV01. The sequence goes on from JAFAAT010000124.1 coordinate 4,120, forward strand.
GACAGCACCGGCGCAAGACTATGGGGTAGTTATTTTGGTGGATCTGGATCAGAACAGCCCACTGGCTCGGCATACAAATTGGGGAGTGGTCGAATATATCTGACCGGCTTCACTAATAGTGGCAATCTGGCCTCAGCAGACGCTCTGCAGCCAGTTTTTGACACTAGCCAGCTAAACCCAGCAGACATGTTCTTCGCCGCCTTTGACGATCAGGGTCAGCAGATATATTGTACCTATTACGGCCTTGCAGGATTTCAGGAACGTGCAAACTCGGTCTGCTATAACTATTTCGATGCATCCTTCGCTTTTGCCGGAGTGGTGAGTGGTAATGCAGCCTCGCTGGCCACGCCAGGTGCACACCAGAGTACGAGTGGAGGGCAGCAGGATGCATTAATAGTATGCTTCCGCGACACAACTGGCCAGTTTCACAAGCCCCAGGCAGACAGCGCTTATTGCCAGGAACAGAACTTTGTGGTTTTAAACAATATTGCGGGCATGTTCTCAGCTAATAATACTTTTCGGGTGGAATTATCTGATGCTCTGGGTAGTTTCGCCAACCCGGATACTATTGGCAGCGTCATTGGAGGTGTCACTGGCTTCATTCCCTGCAGTATTCCAGCAGGAACACCTCCAGGAACCGGGTATCGCGTGAGAGTCACTGCGAGCAGCCCACCTGCAATCTCCCAGGACAATGGTTCTAACATACATATTTATCCTGTCAGTGCCAGCCCATCTGTAGTAGTTTCAGTTTCACCCGATAGCGTTGTGCTTAGTGGTACTTTCGTCACTTTTACAGCCACGGTCATGAACGGTGGAATAAACCCGCAATTTCAATGGCGGAGAAACGGTATTTCCATAGTGGGGGCGAACAGTAACAGCTATTCAACCAGCAGTTTGCAGAACGGAGACGTGATCGATCTCCATGTGCAAGGCAGCGACTTTTGTGCGAACCCACCAGACGTCCTGAGCAACAAAATCACGATGCATATTCCCAATGGGGCGAGCGAATTGCCTGCGATTCAGGGCGTCAGTCTCTATCCAAACCCCATATCAGATAAACTCTATATCAGCAATCCTGCTGGGAAAAATTTGCAAATCGACCTAAGGGAAACCACGGGACGAAGGATATTGTCGCTTCATTCCGAAGAGGTGCTGATTCAACTACCAACCAGCTACCTATCAGATGGCTTCTATTTTTATCAGGTATATGTAAACGGAACTTTAGTTACTTCAGGAAAACTGGTAAAATATTAATGGTTTGCGATCGCCCGTGTGCGAATTCTGTGAGGAGTTTGATATTTGGATTTTACCACGTGTGCTGAGGCGTACAATCGACAACCAAAATTTGACACGTCTGGGTCTTATGTTCCCACACGTAATGCACGATTGTGCGTCTCCCGCACGATTATGCGTTTCCAGGTTCCCATTACAATTTTGGTGTGAGACGGGCAATCGCCCGTCTAGCGAGGGCATCGCACGTAGAGACGCACGATTTTGCGTCTCCTGCAGGATTGTTATCTCCCACACAATTATGCGTTTCCAGGTTCCCATTACAATTTTGGTGTGAGACGGGCAATCGCCCGTCTCTACGGGATACCTTCGCCAGTGCAGCCTACATACGCGGTATTTAACTCAAGGCGCAAAAAAAACAGACGAGGCAATCCCCGTCTGTTCCTTCATAAAAATGTGGTTACCAACTACAGCGGTGCACCCACTGGCTTGGCACAATCGTGACCTGGCTGACCGTGAGGTGGATTAAGCTTTCCTGTAGCTGCGCCATTAGCTGGTGCTGCAGGTTGAGTTGATATAGTGGTTGGCGCCGGACCCTGCTGTATGTTTACTGGCATTGACTGAGCAGGATTTGCAGGTGCATCCAATGGAGCTCCTACCGCAATGTCACACCTGTGACCAGGCTGCCCGTGTGCAGGATTCAATGCTGCTGCGGTCTTGCCGGTCTGGGCTGAACCTTGAGGAGTAGCCTGTGTAGGCGTATTCTGTGGGTTGCCAGCAGTAGAAGTAAGAACGGTCGCTGGAGTTGCTGCTGTAGCACCCGGCTTGGCCGCAGAGGTATTGACTAGCATTGCATCAGTCTCCGTGTCAGTCGTAGCCTTCGGGTCATTGCATGCAGTAAAGCTCATAGCAGCTATCGCCACAGTTCCAAGGCACAGTTGTATCAATTTCATATACGTGTGATTAATAAACAACAAATGTACTGGTTCTGCAGCTGGATTATTCTTAAAACTTTCCCAATCTGCTACCGCGCCTCAGTTCCTGCAGTCGTATCCACTACCACTGGTTCCAGCGGCACGGGTGTTC
>JAFAAT010000134.1 GCA_023426425.1 Bacteroidota bacterium
GAACGTGAGTGTAACACTTACGGATATCTCTGGCAGAAAGCTAGGAAAACTATACAACGGAAGTAGCGAGGGCCTGTCGGAGGCTATCCGGCTACCGCAGCTGGTGCCAGGATTGTATTTTCTTTCACTGGTTGTTGACGGGACACCTGTGATGTTTAAGAAGCTTCACGTTTATTAATTGAGGATTGATAGTCGTTAATTGATAATTGTTGTTTGTTGATGGCATTCGAGAAAGGTTCTTCAATACCCGCAGCTGAACTATATAGCTGCGGGTTGATTAACCATGTGGGTAATGCTACTCCTTTACAGGAAAAAACAACCTGAAAGTAGCACCGACTCCCGGATGCCCCTGGGCCAGGATGTAGCCGCCATGGTTGGCCATGACCCGCTGGCAGATGGCCAGGCCTATTCCCTTGCCCTGGTACTCTGACTCCTTGTTATGCAGCCGCTGGAAGATCATAAACATCTTCTCAATGAATTTGTTTTCAAAACCAATTCCATTGTCAGCGATGGTAATGCGGTAGAAGCGGAAGGATGTAGGGTCGGGTAGCTTTAATTCGGTGCCATCCACCTGCTCAAACCGAATGGAAATCACCGGAGGTACGTCTTCTTTTGAAAACTTGAGAGCATTGTCGATTACGGAGCGGAACAGCAGGTGTACTTGCCTTCCATGGCCTTTTACCACTGGCAGTGACTCCACATGAATGTTTGCAGACTTGGAGCGGATCTCGTCTTTCAGTTCCCCCTGCACTGCCTGCACTGTGAGGTTCAGGTTCACGTCTTCCATTTGTTCCTCTTTCACAAGACTCGTGAGGATCATGAGATCATCAATCAGACCATGCATTCTGTCAGCGGAACTATGTATCCGCTCAATGGTTTCCAGGGTCTCTTCATTCATACTATCCTTGTTTTTGAAGATGATCCTGTTGCTGAATATCTGGATTTTTCGCAGCGGCTCCTGCAGATCATGGGAAACGGCATAGGCAATCTGCTCCAGTTCGGCATGAGACCTTTTCAGGTCGGCAATGCGTAGTTGAAGCTCATCCTGGTATCTTAGTCTGCGCTTGAGTTCCTGTATCAGGAGGAGGAAAAGCACTACAGTGATTATTGCAAAGAAGCTGAGCAGGTAGGTGATCGTGGAGTAGGTGATTCGCTGATAATACATCTTAGTGGCGAACTTCTCATGCAGCAATTGCATTTCGCGCTTCCGCATGTCGTTGAGATACGTCAGGCAGGTTACTCTCAGCTCCCGTTCTTTATAGAAATGCGGTGACAATACTGAAGAGGAGAAAGAATCCAGGTGCTTTAGTGTAGCATAAAGCAAGTCTCTGCGTTCCACCAGAGCAAACCGCAAAAGAGAAATGGTGCGTTTTTGCACTTCATCTTCGTCGATTTTCTCCTTAAGTGCCGCAGTGGCAGGCAGGATCTGCTTATTAATCTCAGTAATCTGGTTTAGATACCCGGTATCCCGCGTGAGCATGAAGCCCCTTTCTTTAACATCGACCTCCTTGAGCAGTGATTCAATCTGGTAGATGTTGGTGATTACCTGGTTGGTGTGATCTACCTTATCTGAGTAATTGACCAGGCTGGAAAATTGGCGAAGTGCGAACAGTGAAATAGCAGCCATAAAAGCAAACGAGACGCTGAATGCAATTATGATGAGCCTGAGTCTTTTCTTCATGCCTTTCAAATATCTACATTTTGTGGAACAAAATCCTCAGAGACCTGAGTTTGCTAATTGTGAGTTTAACATTGAATTTGAATATGTTAGGAAGGTCTATTTCTAAGGTATTGGTTTTCAGTTGTCTTGCCAATAGTAAAAAAAAGATGAGCCTTTCTAATAGTTTGGCTTCATGGTTGATTAATTAAGGGATACCACGAAAGACCAAATACTATGATTTCACAGCAACAGACGCAGAAACAACAGCTTAAGATATTACCTCAGCAAATCCAGTTGCTAAACCTTTACTTCTTAAACTCGCTTGAACTGGAACAAAGGATAAAAAATGAGATGGAGGAGAATCCATTGCTAGAAGTAAAGGAGGAGAAGGAATACGACGAAACTGATGGCAAAGCGAAAGATGCTGTACAGGATTACCAGGATTGGGACGAGTTTGGCAATGATGATATACCTGACTACAAAGCAGAGTATCAGAACTACTTTAGTACAGAAGACGCACCTAATATTCCAATAAGCAGCTTCACCCATTTCAAAGATGACGCGAAGCAACAGCTGCGCCTACTGAATCTTCCGGAGGAAGAGATGGAGATGGCAGAATATATTATCGACGTGCTGAACAACCAGGGGCTGATGGATAAGCCCATTGAAGAAGTTGTTGACGACCTTTCTTTCCTAAAGCAGACGCTTATAGATGAAGAAAAGATCCGCAAAGCGATTGCTACTGTGCAGACCCTGGAGCCAATAGGATTGGGCGCAACCAGCGTGCAGGAGTGTTTGCTCCTCCAGCTTCGCGCAATGAATCAGAAAAGGCCGGACATCAGATGTGCACTACGTTTGATCGAGAACCATTATAACGATCTGATGCATCGCCAGTTTGAAAAGATTCATCACGTATTGGGTATCGATGAAGAGGAACTGAGAATCATTCTGAACTTTATAGGCACGCTCAAGTTCTATCCGGTAGCAGAAAACGTTTCTGCTTTTGAACCGAAGACTACCATTATTCCCGACTTCATTATCACAAGGTTTGGTGATAATATCCAGGTAAATCTTTACAGCACAAAAGGTAATGCGGTTTTCGTTAACCAGTCACTCTTTGACCAGCTGGCGCAACAAAGCAGCAAAGACCGTGGCGCAACTCAATATGTAAAAAGCAAATTACAGTCGGCACAATGGTTTGTCAATGCTGTGAAGCAAAGGGAGGAAACCATGATGAAGATCATGCAGTGTATCGTGCAGATTCAGCACGAATACTTCATGGAAGGAGACATTCGCCTGCTCAAGCCTATGGTGCTACGTAATGTGGCTGAGAAATCCGGGATGGACATTTCTACCGTATCCAGGATTACAAGTAATAAATATGCAGAAACCCATTTTGGTCTGATCTATCTTAAGGATCTGTTTAGCGAAGGAATTGCAGACAAGAAAGGTGAAGTGATCAGCAACAAGGTAATCCAATCTGTGATTGAAGAAGCGATTGCCGGAGAGGACAAACGTCATCCTTATACTGATCAGCAGCTGGTCAACATCCTGTCTGCTAAAGGTTATAATATTGCAAGGCGTACCGTAGCCAAATACAGGGAACAAATGAAAATTCCCATTGCTCAGATCAGGGCAGTGTGGGCATAAATACTTATTATTAATCTAAATTTGACAGACACAACAGGAACTTATGAACAAAATACTTGTTATTGATGATGACAACGATATGTGCTTGTTACTGAACCGTTTCCTTACCAGGCATGGCTATGAAGTAACAGGTGTTAACAGTGGTAATTCGGCAATAGATTGGATGAAGAAGAATCAGCCAGATATCGTGCTTTGCGATTTCCGGCTTGAAGACATGACGGGTGCTGAGATTCTTGAAAGAATCAAGGACACCTACCCCGGCACTCCCGTAATTATCATTACAGGATATAGCGACGTAAAGGATGCGGTTGAGGTGATGAAGCTTGGCGCTTACGACTACGTAACAAAGCCGCTTTTTCCGGATGAGATCTTGTTGACTATAAAGAAGGCTCTTGAAGAAGGCCCTAAAGAATCAGTACCAGTCAAGGCTGCACAGAGCAGTACTCCTACTGGGAACAATGGCGCACAAACTGCTTCTACAGGCAAGGCGAAGACTTTCGGCGGCGATCAGTATATCATAGGAGAAAGTTCTGAATTTGCAACTATCCTGAAACAGATAGAACTGGTAGCGCCGACTAACTATAGTGTTATCATCTATGGCGAAAGTGGTAGCGGTAAGGAAGCTATCGCCCAGCAGATACATAAGAAGAGCAAAAGAGCCAACAAGCCGTTTGTGGCGATTGATTGTGGTGCACTGTCAAAAGAGCTTGCAGGTAGTGAGCTTTTTGGTCATGAGAAAGGAGCGTTTACGGGGGCTCTGAACCAGAAGATCGGAAGCTTTGAGGTTGCCAATGAAGGAACTATTTTCCTGGATGAAATTGGAAACCTCTCCTATGATATTCAGGTCTCACTGCTGCGCGTAGTTCAGGAGAGAAAGATGCGTCGTGTCGGCGGTAACAAAGATATTGAACTGGATGTCCGCATCATTGTGGCCAGTAACGAAAAGCTATGGGATGCCGCCAGAAATGGTAAGTTCAGAGAAGATCTTTATCACCGCTTCAATGAGTTTAGCATCGAGGTTCCACCACTTAGAGAAAGACCCCAGGACATCATGATTTTTGCAAATCACTTCCTGGCACTTACTAACACTGAACTAGGCAAAAATGTAAAAGGGTTCTCAAAAGAAGTAGAAGATATATTTGTCAACTACGTGTGGTATGGTAACCTGCGGGAACTGCGTAACGTGGTGAAACGCGCAACACTCCTTACTGACGGCGACTACGTAGAGGTAAAATCCCTGCCTTTTGAAATTGTAAACTTCCACAAGCTTCAGTTCGAAACTCCAATGGTGCAGTCGTCACATCTGAGGCAACAGCCGGATACCCTTTCTCCACTGGATGCAACACCGACGGCTCCTGTGGCGGTCTCCTATGAAAACAAGCTCAAAAGTGCCAATCTGGACGCGGAGTACGAAGTAATACTTGAAGCGCTGAAACAGGCAAACTTCAATAAAAGTAAAGCCGCAAAGCTTTTGAACATCGACAGGAAGACGCTTTATAACAAGATGAAACAGTTTAAGGCCTTCAAACTAGACTAAATTTTAGCTGTCTTTGTTTCAAAAACAACTGCACTGCATGACCTGCTACCTACCAGAACCCCTGACGCGTAAATGAATCAATCGACAGACATTAAGATTCTGATTGTTGATGATGACCAGGATGACTTCATCATAACAAGCGAGTATATACGGCACATCCCAAACACCAACTATGCTATTGATTGGTGTCCGAAGTATAATGATGCACTTCAGCATATGAAGGCTCGCCACTTCGACCTTTACTTTGTTGATTATCGTCTCGGCGCAAAGTCAGGTGTTGACCTCCTCAAGGAAGCATTGGAAAACAACTGTGAGGAGCCTATAATCCTGCTCACGGGCAAGGGAAGCTACAATGTAGATATAGAAGCCATGCAACTGGGTGCAGTAGACTACCTGGTGAAGACTGAGCTCTCCATTGAGAAGATGGAAAGAAGCATCAGGTATGCACTGGAGCGTGCGGCAACCATGAAGGCCCTTAAGGCAAACGAAAGAAAATATCGCAGCGTCTTCGAAAAGTCTAAAGACATCGTCTTCATTGCCGACGCAGACTTAAATCTGAAAGACGTCAACGAGGCTACTTCTGCCATATTGGGGTTTGAGAAAGAGGAGATGCTGAATATGAGTCTCCTGGATATCCTGGAATTGCCTCAGCACAAAAAGCAACTGATAGACTCTCTTCAGTCTAAGAAGGAGGTAAATGATTTTGAAGTCCTTGTAATCACAAAATCAGGTGAAAAGAAGAACTGTATAATTACAGTAACTCAGGAAGAGGACTATAAGCAGACCAACTATGTGCAGGGGATCATACACGATATCACCAACCTGAGGCGGATGGAAAAAGCTACACTGCAGGCGGAAAAGCTTGCGGCGGCAGGAAGGCTGGTGAGAACACTTGCGCATGAAGTGCGAAACCCACTGAACAACATTACCCTGTCAGTAGAGCAGATGATGCAGGACGTAAAGGACGAATCTTCTGAGCTCTACCTCAGTATGATCCAACGAAACAGTAAGCGGATCAGCGATTTGATCAGCGAATTGTTGAACACGTCCAGGCCATCCGAGATTTCGCTGGAGGAGCATATCATTCAAACCATACTGGACGATGTGATTTCTGCGGCTATTGATCGCCTTACGCTCAAGCACATCAAACTGGAAGTTGACTATCCCCAGGACTCGCTGCTGGTGAAAGCAGATAAGGAAAAACTCAAGATAGCACTGCTGAACATTGTGATCAACGCGATTGAGGCAATGGAAGAGGGTAAAGGCAAACTAAGTATCATACTGACAGCGGAGGATCAACTGGTTGTTCTCCGGATTTCAGACAATGGCTGCGGCATTAGCGAAGAGAATATTAGCCGGCTGTTTGAGCCTTATTTCACCCAGAAGAGAAATGGGGTAGGGCTTGGACTGGCATTTACACTAAACATACTTCAGGCTCACAAAGCCAGCATAGAGGTGACCTCTGCACCCGGACAGGGGACAACTTTCACCATAACCTTCCCGATCGCGTCACTCACAGAAGCGATCCTGGAAGAAAACGCGCGGCAGTTGTAGTACTGGTTATACGAATCAACACCATTCTTTTAAGGACACCGTCAGCTGAAGCTGCGCCTTTTTCTATAAAGCGGTTAGGAACCGGATGGTACTGTGTTCGGCGTCAGGTGTAGAATATCAAGCACGCTGAAGAAAACTCCTCGCACTGTAGAATTTAATGCCCGCAAAGGACCAGCAAGTGCGGCAATGAAGCTATTGTAGTATTGGCATAATGTTTATTCACATATAGACGCTATGAGAACTATTTTATTTTTAATCGCGATTGTGCTGGTTATTGGCTGGCTGTTAGGAGTGTTTGTATATAGTGCAACTGGCTTGATCCATGCACTTTTGGTTATTGCCATAGTGGCCCTGCTTCTGGGTTTTATCAGAAGGGGATCTATCGACTAGCAGATCTCTTTCTCCCTCTCCATATATCCTCTGTTGTTTTTCTATTAAGCTACAGTTTCGCACTGTAGCTTTCTGTTTTTCAACAACATAGATCAACTATGAATTCGCGGGACTATTTGGGATAGTGGCAAACTGCTTATCCAGATCGGCAAGACTTATCGGTTTTTCGATAATGGTGAGGCGTGCGTTTTCCGGCATCTCTGGCAAGACCGGGTGAAATGCACTGATCAGATTCAGATAGATGTCCGGGTGCTCTTTTGCTATCACTGGTGCTATCTGCCAACCGGATCCATCCGGAAGGTTATTATCAAGAAAAACGATGTCAGGTTTTAATGTCTTCAAAAACGACAAACCCTGCTCCAGGGTATGGGACAGGTACACCTCGTAGTTTTTGCGTAAAAAATAACTCTTAAGTAAATGGCACAAATCTATCTCGTCATCTATAATCAAAACCTTTCTGCCTGGTTGCATACTTGTACTGGATTAACACAATCTCCTTATTCTCTAAAGATTGTAGTTTACAAAAAGTTCTAAAACCTAATGCAAAGCATTAAAATGGCAATTAAACCTGAGTTTTTTTGATCAGAACATAATCTCAATAACTTCAATAGTTTAATTCACCTTCTCTCCCTTATACAAATACGATGCCTCCTTCTCCATGGCTGCATCCGCCTCTGCCGCTTGCTATACCGGTACACTGGTAGTGTGCATCCAGTAGCTTCTCAATGCAGCAACAGTTTTTAGTAAGCTCTCAAAGCTGTTGGGTTTGGTAATGTAAGAGTTTGCACCAAGTGCATAACACCTGCGCATCTCCTGTTCGTTATTGGTTGTACTGAAAATTACCACCGGAATCTTCTTCAGTTCCGGATGCTGTTTCAATTCTTTCAATACCTCTCTGCCGTCTTTCTTCGGCATGTTCAGGTCCAGAAGAATAAATCTGGGAAGCCTCTTCTCCTTTTCGAGGTGCTTGAGCGAGTTCAGATAGTCCAACACTTCCACTCCGTTCTCCACGAATTGAAGTCTGTCAGTAAAACCATTTTCCTCAAATGCAGCCTGAAGTAAGAAGCGATCATCCGCGTCATCTTCAGCAATAAGAATAAAAATCTCCTCCATGCCCCTCTATTAGTTACGGGTAAAGATACACAAATATTAATGTCAATATGACTCGCTCAACTCCCAAAAGACATATTTTTCGAGTCTATTTGAGCAGCCTTAACATCTACAGTTAAATCTCTCTAACATCTTCAATTCCCGGCACTTTTGACTGTTCAGTGGCATAGTCTTTTTACCCTTCCTTGCTGTGAATCATAATCCCGCTCACTATGCAAGAACAAAATAGAAATCCACAACAGGGGAACTCACCAGCAGGTCAGAACGATAAGCTAAACACCAATAACCCAGGCACCTCAGGCGCGTCCAAAGGCAATGATGATTACCGTCGTGAGGGAGTTCACCTCGGCGCATCTTCATCAGGCTCCTCTCCAACGGAGGGGAACCGCTCGTCATCTGGTACAAGCTCCCGGGAAACATCAGCCACTAAGCAAAGTGGTGGCGGTGCCAGCGGTTACGATGTAAACCGTGAGATGCAACCGATCAAGGAACAACAGGAGCAAATGCATTCTGAACGTAACCAGGAGGATTTGCAAATAGAAAGGACTCAAACTCCAAGACCGGAGCCAGATCCGGGCAGGGAGAATCCTACTCCTGATCCCACTCCGAATACACCCCAGAGAGAAACACCAGGACCTGAAACAAACCCCGGAACTACCGGTACAAGAGCCTCCGGAAATACTGGTGGCTGGAGCCAGAGCAGCTGGGATCCAAATTCAATACACTAAAAAATAATTATGATAAGGAGAATATTATCGGCACTAACTGGTTCGATGTCAGCTACGAAAGTGAACTCGCCCGAAGGCACTGACAAAGAATACAGCATCAATTGCTACCGCGCACAGAGAAAAGGCAGTGAAGGCCCGAGAAGCTGGCAAGGAAGGGATTTGGACAGGACTCCCTCACCTTCCGCAGGACCGGATTCTCCGGATGTGCAGTTTTGCCGCTCCTTCTAAACATATTTTACTACCTATTACTTTGATAACACAACCCAAAATACTTGAAGCAAAAGATCCGGATGTTCTTACAACAATGATCTGGGAACACCCGGATCTGTTTGCCAACAGTTTTAAGGTTACAGTGTTTGATAAGCTTGTATTTATATCATCATTGTAAAACCAATTATTCTATGAAAAAATCACGCAGCCAGTCATCAGGACGCGGAACTTCAAATCGTTCAACATCAACAAGCAAATCCTCATCGGGCCGCAGCACCGCAGGATCAAAGAAATCTGCTTCTACAAGTAGCAGCAGGTCTTCTTCAAATGGACGCTCCTCAGGCAGTTCGTCCAGCCGTTCCAACACCGGAAGCAAGTCAGCACCAGGTAGCAAGAGCTCATCACGTGCATCTTCTAACGGCCGCGCATCATCCAACGGCCGTGCAACAACCGCATCATCCAGAAAATCATCCACCAGCAGCCGCTCGAAAAAGGCTACGAACCCACGCGAAGATTTGCAGGATGTATTGGTAGATGGGTTGAAAGACATCTACTATGCAGAAAAGCAAATGGCCAGGAACCTGAAGAAACTAGTGAAGGCAGCCTCAAGCGAAGAATTGCGCGAGTGCTTCGAAACACACCAGGAGCAAACAGAAAACCAGATCAGCATGCTGGAACAAGCATTCCAGGCGCTGGAAATGCGCCCCAGCGGCAAGAAGTGCCCCGCTATGGATGGCCTTGTTGAAGAAGCAAAGGAACATCTCGAGGAACTGAGCAAGGGTCCTGCACGTGATGCTGCGCTAATAGCTGGTGCTCAAAAAGCAGAACACTATGAAATTGCCGCATACGGCTCTCTGCGTGCCTTCGCAAGATCGCTGGGCCTCTCCGAATGTGAACAGATCTTCGACCAGATTCTTCAACAGGAGTCCGAGACCGACGAACTGCTTACTCAAGTAGCCATGACTGTTAACGAAGAAGCACTGGCAGGTGCGGAAATGGAAATGACCGAAATGGAAGAAGAGCAAATGTAATTTCCCGCGTAGATACGTTCTGCGTACAATAGAGGGTGACGCTGTTTCTCAGTGTTACCCTTTTTAATTTATTCTTGTTTTTGCAGTAGCTTTCAGAAAATAATAAAGCGATGAACCAGACCGACGACTACATCAGCATCAACAAAGCGCTGTGGAACGAGAAGACAAAGTTTCATGTCGATTCCGAGTTCTACAATATGCCCGCTTTCCTGGCCGGTGCTTCCACACTGCACGACATCGAGCTGAATTTGCTCGGTAACATATCCGGAAAAACAGTGCTCCATCTCCAGTGCCACTTCGGACAGGATTCTCTTTCGCTCACGCGTTTAGGAGCCAGGGTCACTGGAGTAGATCTTTCTGACGAGGCAATCACCCGTGCAACTGCACTTGCAGCATCCTTACAGCTTGATGCGGAGTTCATCTGCTGCAATATTTATGATCTCCCAGAATTCCTCGATAAGCAGTTTGACATCGTTTTTACTTCCTACGGAACTATAGGATGGCTGCAGGACCTCGAGCGCTGGGCCAAAATCATCAACAGATTTTTGAAGCCCGGAGGAGAATTCGTTTTTGCAGAGTTCCATCCGGTTATCTGGATGTTTGACAATGACATTAAACAAATAGAGTACTCCTACTTCAATAAGGAAGCCATCGTGGAAACGGAACAGGGGACCTACGCAGACAAGTCAGCACCAATCGCATTGCAATCCATCAGTTTCAATCACAGCCTGGCCGAAGTAATACAGTCATTGATAAACGCAGGCCTAACCCTCTCCACAATTCAGGAATTCGACTATTCCCCTTATGATGTCTTCCCGGGAATGGAAGAGATCGAAAAAAATAAGTTCCGGATCGCAGCCTTCAAAGACAAGGTTCCCCTGGTATATGCATTAAAAGCAGTTAAGCAGTTGCGGCGCAGTTCTTGACGTGTCTGCTAGCTACTAACACCATCCTATGCAACAGTTCGCCCAACTGGTTCAAACCTTACAGAACACCACTAAAACCAACGACAAGAAAGACGCGCTCGTCAACTATCTTGCCACTGCTCCCGATACAGATAAAGTCTGGCTGATTGCACTGTTTACAGGAAGACGCCCCAAACGGCTGGTCAACTCAGGCATTCTTGCCTACTGGGCACTGCAGAAGGCTAATCTTCCCGAGTGGCTGTTTAGCGAAAGCTATCATACGGTGGGCGATCTGGCAGAAACTATTACACTCATTCTACCTGCACCGGTTTCAGAAGAAAATATTTCCCTTGCCGACGTGATGCTTCAGATCCGCAAGCTGGAGAAATCAACAGACGAAGAATAGTACAGGTTCATAAACCATCTATGGACAACCCTGCGGAAGGACGCCTGTTTCGTCTTCAATAAAATTATTATCGGCGGTTTTAGGATTGGTGTTTCCCAAAACCTCGTCATCCAGGCTGTAGCACAATATGCTGGCAAAGAGGTGCAGGAGGTGGCCCACCTGATAAGTGGGAGCTGGGACCCCTACGAGATCTCTTTTGATAAGCTTATACACGAAAGCGAAGTTGAGGTGGATGCATCCAAGCCCTACCCGTTCTACCTGGCCTATGCACTGGAGGGTAATGCCTCCGAACTGGGGCACCCCAACGACTGGCAAATTGAATGGAAATGGGATGGCATTCGCGGACAGCTTATCAGGCGCAACGCCAGCCTTTTCCTCTGGTCTCGTGGTGAGGAATTGATCACAGACAGGTTCCCCGAAATCCAGTCTCTGTTCCATCTGCTACCCGATGGAGTCGTGCTCGACGGTGAAATCCTGTCCTACCGCGACCATCGGCCCCTTCCTTTCCAATACCTGCAGACGCGTGTATCCAGGAAAACAGTCACTAAAAAGCAACTCACCGAAGCACCCGTTGTCTTTATGGCCTACGATCTTCTGGAATACAATGGCAAAGACCTGCGTAGTCTTCCTCTCAATGAGCGCCGCAAAATGCTCGAAGACTTTGTCAAAAACATCAACCACCCAAACATGGTCCTTTCTCCCACGGTTTCTTTCTCAGACTGGTCCCAACTCAATACCGCCATGTCCACGGCTCGCGAAAGGGCCTGTGAAGGATTTATGCTAAAGCGGAAATCGAGTATCTATCAGGCAGGCCGCAGAAGAGGGGATTGGTGGAAATGGAAAATTGATCCGCTGTCGGTAGATGCAGTATTGATCTATGCACAAAAAGGCAGTGGCAAACGGGGCAACCTCTACACAGCTTACACCTTTGCAGTTCGCGATGGCGAGCAACTGGTACCATTCGCCCGCGCCTACTCGGGCCTCACAGATAAGGAAATCACAGAAGTTGATCGTTTCATCCGGCAAAATAGTCTGGAGACCTTTGGCCCCGTCCGCACGGTAAAGCCCGAGCTAGTATTTGAAATCGGCTTTGAAGGTATAGCTGCTTCAAATCGCCACAAATCAGGTGTAGCAGTACGCTTCCCGCGAATGCTTCGCTGGCGGCAGGATAAAAATGCCAGTGAAATCAATACCCTGGACGATCTGAAACAACTACTTAGTCAATACGGAACTGCCTGAAATGTGCTACTTCTGCGAATGCTTTCCTTCCCTCAGTTCCTCAAGCATCTTCTTGTTGAATGCCTCAAGGTCGTCAGGCTTTCTGCTGGTTACCAGACCATTGTCCACAATCACTTCCTTGTCTTCCCACTGCACACCGGCATTCTGAAGATCCGTCTTCAGCGATGGATATGATGTCATTTTTCTGCCCTGCAGTGCCTTGGTCTCAATTAGCAATTGCGGACCGTGACATATCGCGGCAAGGGGTTTACGCTGCTCTAGGAAGTGGCGCGCAAACTCAACAGCCTTAGAATTCATTCTCAGCTTATCAGGATTCATCACCCCGCCAGGCAACATCAGCATATCGTAGTCCTCAGGCCTTGCCTCGTCCACAGTCTTGTCTACCTCATACTCCTTTCCCCAATCTGTTTTGGCCCATGCCTTCACCTTCCCGCTCTGCGGAGAAATGATATGTACTTCAGCGCCCGCTTCTTTCAAAGCTTGCAGTGGTGAGGTGAGTTCTACTTCTTCAAATCCGTTTTCCGTCAGGATTGCTACTTTTTTAGCTTGATTATCTGCCATGAGATTTAGTTTTCTACCGTTGTCGACAAAAAAACTAAGCCGTTCACCCCTTACGTTTGATCTTCTCAGCGGATCCGTGTGTCTATCTCGACCTTTTCATACGGTATAGGAGAATATGGATGGCAGCAACAGAACAGTGGAGAATGACGACGCCGATTATTATATCTATAGCTTCTGCACGTTCAGCTCCAGTACCCATAATACGAGGGAGGAAGGCAGCAGCAACACTCACACACGTGATCAAATAGAAAAGAAGGCTTTGTCGGATATGACTGTTGAACTTGGCGTTGATCATCACAGCTATTTCACTCTGAAAGTTAGCTAATAGGCAGCACTTAAAAAAGCGCGCGTTTTCAAAGAGAAGTCCCTGTAATCTTGCCGCGACAAATCAATTCTTTTCCAGGAAATCCTACTTTCACATGTCCAGATCCTCATCAGTGCGCAACCCGGGCAAACAGATCATCACGGATTGGCTTCAGTCCAAAGGGCTTCATCCCTTCGAGTTCCAGGAAGAAACCTGGCAGCTTTACCTTGAAGGTCTCAGTGGCATCGTCAATGCTCCTACCGGATTCGGAAAGACGTACTCAGTTTTCCTGGCAGTAATCATCGATTTCATCAACCGCCACCCCGATTATAAAAAACGTCAGAAGAATGGTCTTCAACTCCTCTGGATCACTCCCCTCAGGGCGCTGGCTAAGGACATATCCCGCGCAATGGAAATCGCACTCGCTGAGTTGGAAATTCCCTGGCGTGTAGCAGTGCGTAACGGTGACACTTCCACCGCCGATAGACAAAAGCAAAAAACAAATGCCCCCGAAATTTTAATCATCACTCCCGAGAGCCTGCATCTCTTATTTGCCTCCAAAAACTATCACTCACTTTTTAGGTCAGTATCCTGCATCGCTGTGGATGAATGGCATGAGCTGTTGGGCTCCAAGCGTGGTGTACAGGTAGAGCTTGCGCTTGCTCATCTTAAACAGCTGCGTCAAACAGAAACAACAGGTGCCTCTGAAGAGAAGTTCGTCCCGCCACTTCGCATTTGGGGCATCTCGGCGACAATTGGCAACCTCGAAGAATCTCTGCGCGTGCTGCTTGGCGAAGAAACAAACGCTACGATAGTACGTGCAAATCTCAGTAAGAAGATCGCCCTCCGGACTGTGCTGCCCGAAACCGTAGAACGCTTTCCCTGGGCTGGTCACCTGGGCACCAAAATGATACACAAGGTACTGCCAATCATCCACAATAGCCAATCTACATTGCTGTTCACAAATGTCCGCTCGCAGGCAGAGATCTGGTATCAATCGCTGCTTGATGCTGATCCCGGACTGGCCGGTGTCATCGCCCTCCACCACAGCGCCATCGAAGCCGAACTCCGCGCCTGGGTAGAAGAGCAACTTCATCTGGGCACACTGAAAGTCGTCGTATGCACCGCTAGTCTTGATCTGGGTGTCGACTTTCGGCCCGTAGACACCGTCATTCAGGTGGGTAGCCCCAAAGGCGTTGCGCGTTTCCTACAACGCGCAGGTCGTAGCGGTCACTCACCCGATGCAGTCAGCAACATCTATTTCGTACCTACTCACTCGCTGGAGATTGTAGAAGGTGCAGCACTCGAACAGGCATATCAGCAGCAACTCATCGAGAGCCGCCAACCTGTAATTCTCGCCTATGATGTGTTGATTCAATACATGGTCACACGTGCAGTAGGGGAGGGCTTCAACAGTGAGGAGCTTTATAACGAGATCAAGACTACCCATTGTTTCGCAACCATCGAAAAAGATGAATGGGAATGGCTGCTTGCCTTCATCACCCACGGCGGCAATACACTTAGCAATTACGACGAGTACCACAAGGTTGTCCTTGTAGATGGGCTTTACCGGGTGACCAGCAGACGAATCGCAATGCGGCACCGCATGCATATCGGTACTATTGTCGGTGATGCGCTGCTCAGGGTCAAATACATCGGCGGCGGCTTCATCGGCACAATCGAAGAGTCTTTTATCTCCCGCCTCCAGCCAGGCGATGTGTTCGTCCTCGCAGGGCGAAAACTCGAACTCATCATGGTACGCGATATGCAGGCTCTGGTTCGCCGCTCCAATGCTAAATCCGCCATAGTTCCTGCCTGGCTTGGTGGCCGCCTGCCACTCTCTGCTAATCTCGGAGAGGTGCTGCGACAAACCTTTCACCGCGCAGCTGATGACGCACAGTCACACCCACTCCTTGCTTTCCTCGATCCGCTGTTCGGGAAACAAAGGGACATCTCCGCCATTCCTCGGCACGATGAAACACTTGTCGAACTCATACATACCCGCGATGGATACCACCTGTTTGTCTATCCGTTCGAAGGAAGGCTGGTCCACCAGTCAATGGCTTCCCTGCTGGCCTACCGCCTGTCACTGCTCACACCCATCACCTTTTCCATCGCCATGAACGACTATGGCTTCGAACTCCTGAGCGACCAGCCCATTCCACTCACCGAAGAAAATGTACAGTCTCTTTTTGACCCGCAAAACTGGTATGTGGATCTGCAGCGAAGTGTCAATGCTGCCGAGCTTGGGAAAAGGAAATTTCGTGACATCGCAGTCATAGCAGGGCTCGTCTTCCAGGGCTTCCCCGGTGCCCATAAAAAGCAGCGTCACCTTCAGAATTCCACCTCGCTCATCTACCAGGTGCTCACCGATCACGAGCCCAATCACCTGCTGCTCCAGCAGGCCTACAATGAAGTGCTAACCTATGAAGTCGAAGCAGAACGTCTGTTCCGTTCCCTCACCCGGATTTTTGAAACTAAGATCATCATCGCCCGGCCGGCCAACCTTACTCCATTTTGCTTCCCTATTAAGGTCGACAGCCTCCGCGAGGAACTCACTAGCGAAAAGCTTGAGGACCGCATAAAACGCATGCAGGCACAAGCTGACAGGCAGTAGGTTTGGTCAGACTTTTGTTGTTCCTACCTGCACCCTATCTGCCTCCAGTCTGCGTCCCACCTGTGTCCTACTTGTGTCCTACCTGCCCCCTGTCGACGCCTTTGAAATCTCCAATTGCCCGCGACTCTTCAAGAGACCACCTTAAGGTAAGATTAAGGCGCTATGAAGGCGCTATGAAGCCGCTATGAAGGCGTGAAAACACCGAGAATGGATTTCCGGGAGACAGGACTTTGAGGGCTCCAGGTTATA
>JAFAAT010000137.1 GCA_023426425.1 Bacteroidota bacterium
CCCTCTCTCCGCTCAAATAGAGCATTTTATTTTGAAAGCGACTTCTACAAGACTCTATCTCTTTGAAATCAGAGTCTGAAGTCCCCAATTGCTGCAAGTATGGATTTTTATATTTGCAGATAATCCGTTTTCTGCAAATAAGATTTGTTATATTTGCAGAATCAGTGCCTTAAAATGGATATTGCAGATTATAAATCAGGCAAATATGTAAAACAGTACCAGTATAGCAGCTTTTCACCGGCGATGGTGAATCATGTGTGGCAGGTCAGCGATCCGGAGGTAAACAAGCTATTGAGCGATGCTGACCTTAAACTCGGAGCATTAAACGCTTTTTCCCAGTTAATACCTGATGTGGATTTTTTCATTAGAATGCACATTACGAAAGAAGCTACTCAAAGCAGCCGGATAGAAGGAACAAAAACTAATATGGAGGAAGCTTTCCAAAGCGAGGCTTATATTGATCCTGAAAAGATAGACGATTGGCAGGAGGTCCATAATTACATCGAGGCAATGAATGCGTCCATTGCTTCATTGGCAAAACTTCCTTTAAGCAACAGGTTGTTGAAACAAGCCCATAAGATATTGCTAAAAGGGGTTCGTGGTAAACATAAGCTGCCGGGAGAATTTCGTACTTCGCAAAACTGGATTGGAGGTTCTTCATTGCAGGATGCTGCTTTCATACCCCCGCATCATGATGAGGTGCCGGAACTAATGAGCGACCTGGAGAAATTTTTGAATAATGATGAATTACCTATTCCTCATCTAATAAGAATAGGCATAGCCCATTACCAGTTTGAAACTATTCACCCTTTCCTGGATGGTAATGGAAGATTAGGAAGACTGCTAATCACTTTATACCTGGTAAGTAATAACATACTTTATAAACCGGCCATATACCTTTCTGACTTTTTTGAACGTAACCGTGCGAGCTATTATGATAAACTAACAGCGGCCAGAACCAACAATGACCTCCGTCAATGGCTGAAATTCTTTTTGGTTGGGGTTCAGGAAACCGCACAGAGTGGCATAGATACGTTCAATAAGATACTGCAGCTGCGCACGGAAACAGAAGAGAAAATGGCCACCAGTTTAGGCAAACGTCTCCCAAGAGCAAAACAACTGATAAATTACCTGTATAGTAACCCAGTTGTTGGAATGGCAGAAATATCGCAGCAGCTTGATGTAGATGTTTCCACCGCGCACAGGCTGATTAAGGATTTTGAAAACCTAAATATTTTAAAGGAAAAGACAGGATTTAAGCGAAACAGGATTTTTGTTTTTGAAGAATATCTGAAACTGTTTGAAAGGAAATAGCAGGGTTACTTGTACAGGAAAGTAGATATTCGTAATTCGCTGTGTAAAATGAAGTTCTTTACGTCACTTTGAGAAGGTGCAAATCAGGTTGCTCCAATTCTTTATTAACTCAAAGTGCTTGATAATACAGGAGCTGCGCATTGGGTTCACTTCCCTCTCTCCGCTCAAATACAGCATTTTTATTTTGAAAGCGACTGAAGCTTGCTTAAGGGAGCTGAAAAAATAAAAATGACTCGCTGACTCTGTCAGCTGCAGATTTCTATTCGAAGCCCCCACCCCCAGGATCAGTGCAATTAACCCCTCTCTCCGCTCAGTGGAAAACTGCCCCATCAGGGGCATTCTTGTTTTGGAAGCGAATGAAGCTTGTTTCATAAGTCATATACCCAATGTTCCAAATGTTGGTTATTTTCAACAAAATAGGTAGCTTTGCAGATATTAAACAACATTTTCTTAGTGCGGTCGAAAAAGCAAACGTTGCTTCCCAGGTTTCAGAAAATATTGCAACAAATGGGTGAAAACATCAAACTGGCCCGTAAACGCCGGAACCTCACCACAATGCAGGTCTCGGAACGGGCAGGTATTGATCGAACAACCTTATACCACATAGAAAAAGGAAATTCCAGTGTTTCGTTCGGCGCTTACTTTAACGTGTTGCGCGTACTAGGACTACAGGATGATGTTGCAAAACTCGCAGCCGATGATGAATTTGGAAGGAAGCTCCAGGATTTAAAACTGATTGGCAAAAAAAGCTGATAATGACTATAACCGGGAAAAGCGAGGAGTTCATCCCCCTCATTCGCATTGTTTAAATTGCTCATTATGGACATCCGACAAACATTTGCCTCCACTCAGGAACTTTCAGAGATTCTTTTGACCATCCTCGATGAAGGCAGCGTGGCTGCACTTCTTGTTGACGATCAGGGGCTAACCAGAGTTTCAGGCAAAATAGCCTCAATCATTAACGACAGGTCTAACACACCGGTATCCGTTTCATTAGACTCAGGAATAGCGTACCGGCTTTCAGACATCATTGCAGTAAACGGCATCTTCCGCTCGGACTATTCCGAGTGCTGAATACCGTTGGTGAGGTTTTCTTGTTAACTTCAGAGATGGGCACTTATCTGATACCAGAACAAACTTCAATAGGCCATGTGCATCTCAAAGTCGCAGATTTGCAACGGGCGCTCGATTTCTACTGTGGTCTTCTTGGATTTGAACTTACGACCACTTACGGCACCGACGCAGCCTTCGTCTCAGCCGGAGGATACCATCACCACATCGGTCTAAACACCTGGCATAGTAAAAATGGTCAACCTGCACCTCAGAATACTACAGGACTGTATCACGTCGCAATCTTATATCCCACCCGGAAAGACCTTGCTACAATATTCGCCCGACTGCGTGACGCTAATTATAGACTAACTGGTGCATCTGACCACGGTGTATCTGAAGCTCTTTACCTCAACGATCCTGACAATAATGGCCTTGAACTTTACTGGGACAGGCCAAGAGACGAATGGCCACAAAACGAAGATGGCTCACTATACATGTACACCCGGCCACTCGATCTTGAAGGTCTTTTGGCTGAAATCGGATTAAGTGAATAATTATCTCCGGAAAACTCTTTTCTCATGATATTTACCGTATGAGAAAGATCATACTCGACCTGGCCACAACCCTCGACGGATTTATAGAAGGACCCAACGGTGAGATTGATTGGTGTATCATGGACGATGATATGCAGTTCGATGAGTTTCTTGAAGGGATCGATACGATCTTCTATGGCCGCGTCAGCTATGATCAATGGGGAAATTATCACCCTGCTCCTGATGCAGGTGATGCAGAAAAATCCCTTTGGGAGCGTGTGCACTCCAAAAAGAAGTTTGTCTTTTCCAGGGAATCAAGAGAAGACGCAAACGCAACCTTTGTCAACTCAGACATTGCCATAAAAGTCGATCAACTACTAAAGGAGCCAGGAAAGGATATTTGGCTGTATGGAGGTGCGAGTCTTATTAGCACTTTTATTAGTCTTGGGCTGGTAGACCAATACAGACTATCGGTACACCCTACGGTTCTTGGCTCTGGCAAGCCTCTTTTCCAAAATCTGAAAGCACCGTTGCAACTTCATCTTCGCTCAACAAAAACCTACCGTTCAGGCGTGGTACAACTTATCTACGACAGGACAACAGCCAAATAAAAACGTCTGCTACCAGAAAAATATTTGCGCAAGCAAATACTTTCATTTAATTTGCAAGCTATTACTTGCGTATTATGGAGGCACGAAGAGACGTATTTCAGGCTATTGCGGATCCGACGCGAAGAGCTATAATCAGCATGATAGCCCGAAATCCGGTAAACGTAAATACCATTGCAGCCGAATTTGACATTAGCCGACAGGCTATTTCCCTGCAACTGAAGATCCTGGCAGAGTGCGGGCTCGTGGAAATAAAACAACAGGGCCGGGAACGCATCTGTGAAGCCAGGCTCGGGAAACTGGCGGAAGTCAATGAGTGGATTAGCCAATACC
>JAFAAT010000191.1 GCA_023426425.1 Bacteroidota bacterium
GTGTTAAGCATTCTCACCAGCTTCCTGAGCAGAAAGATAAAGATCATTCAAAAGAGTATTGAAAAGGAAACCAACTCTCTGGCGGGATCTACCACTGAGTCGCTAAGGAACATCGAGCTGGTGAAAAGCCTGGGCCTTACGCAGCAGGAGATAAGACGCCTGAACTCAAATACCATCAAGATACTTGGACTGGAGCTTAAGAAGGTGCGGAGTATCAGGGCGATCTCTTTTGTGCAGGGTACGGTGGTGAACTTTCTCAGGCAGGTGATCATGTTTGCCTTGTTGTATTTCCTGTTTTATGATGAACTGACGCTGGGACAGCTGATGACGATGCAATTTTATTCCTTCTTCATATTTGGGCCATTGCAGGAACTAGGCAATGTGATCCTCTCTTACCGGGAAGCGCAGGCATCCTTGCAAAACATGGAGGAGCTGCTTCAGAGACCTGTGGAGCGCAAGCCGGAACACCCGGTAGCGCTGCACGCGGTGAAACAATTGCGGTTTGATAAGGTGAGTTTTCAGCATCAGTCCTCCGCGCGTCCTGCACTGGATCAGATCTCTTTTGACGTGAAGCTGGGTGAGACAGTAGCGTTTGTGGGCCCTTCCGGGGCGGGAAAGACTACTCTGGTTAAGCTGTTGGTGGGGCTCTATCATCCGAATGAGGGAAGCGTGAGCTATAATGATATACCTGATCCGGATATTGATTTTGATGAACTGAGGATGCAAATTGGATTTGTGACCCAGGACACGCAACTCTTTTCTGGTACCATAAAGGAGAACCTGCTGTTTGTAAATCCTTCTGCTACGGATGAAGAGATTCAGGAAGTGCTGAAGAAGGCGGCATGCCAGAACCTGCTTGCCCGTGCGGAGAAAGGATTGGATACCGTGATTGGGGAAGGAGGATTGAAGCTTTCCGGTGGGGAACGTCAGAGGTTGTCTATTGCGCGGGCATTGCTAAGGCAGCCCAGGGTGATGATATTTGATGAGGCTACATCTGCTTTGGATTCATTGACAGAAGAGGAGATTTCCCGTACGATTCGTGATATCACGGCTCGCAGGGAGCATATCACTATCATGATTGCGCACAGGTTGTCGACTATTATGCATGCGGACCGGATTTATGTGCTGGAAAAGGGGAATATCATAGAGACGGGAAGCCATCAGAGCCTGCTGGAGGAGAAAGGATTATATTATGCGATGTGGCGTCAGCAGATTGGGGAGCGCAAGGAGATAGCGACAGTCCCAATGGCGTGATTTTGCTGTAACTAGCTGGGAGATAGAAGATTTTACATCTGGAAAGTTGCGTTGAAGGTGATTGAAGGGTGGTCGACCCCTGATTCCTGGGTGGTTTTGGGGTGGGTGAAAGCGACAGTTATAGATTAGTTATGGTGTATTTAGGGGGCTTTTAAGATGTATTTGGAAGTAAGTTGTTCGTGCTAACTGGGTTATTGCAGATTTTGCTTAGAGGACTACGTTTTGCAGGCGGTCGCTTTTTTCGGGGTAGTCGGTATTGAAGTGGAGGCCCCGGCTTTCTTTTCTGAAGGTGGCACCTTTTACGATCAGGTATCCTATGGTAATAAGGTTTCTGAGCTCGAGTAGTTGGGGGGAGACCGTGGTTGTTTTATACAGGTTTTCGGTTTCCTCGTGGATGAGGTCGAGGCGGCGCATGGCTCTTTGGAGGCGGACGTCATTGCGGACGATACCCACGTAGTCGCTCATTACTAATTGGAGTTCCTTAAGACTTTGTGTGATCAGGATCATTTCGCTTGGGTCGGTGGTGCCAGATGCGTTCCAATCGGGAATATCGTCGCGGAAGCTGATGCTGTCGATTTTTTCTGCCGTGTCTACTGCGCAGCGATGGGCGAACACCAGTGCCTCGAGGAGTGAGTTTGAGGCCAGGCGGTTGGCGCCGTGGAGGCCTGTGCTGGAGCATTCGCCGCAGGCATAGAGATTTGTTATGGAAGACCTTCCCCACTGATCGGTCTTAATGCCACCGCAACAATAGTGGGCGGCGGGGGCTACGGGGATGAATTTGGTGAATACGTCGATGCCTATGCTCAGGCATTTTTCATAGATATTGGGGAAGTGGTTTTTGAATTTTTCCGGATCCATGTGGCGGCAGTCGAGGTAGACATGCTCGGTACCGGTGCGTTTCATTTCGTTATCGATGGCGCGGGCTACAATATCGCGGGGGGCCAGGTCGCGGCGAACGTCGTAGCGTTCCATGAAGGCTTCGCCATCCTTGTTGCGCAGGATGCCACCATCGCCTCTCACAGCTTCCGTGATGAGGAAGGAGGGGCTCACGCCAGCTTCGTATAGTGCTGTTGGGTGGAACTGGATAAATTCCATGTTCTCGATCCGCGCTTTGGCACGGTAGGCCATGGCGATGCCGTCTCCGGTGGCGATTTTTGGGTTGGTGGTGGTGCGGTAGACCTGGCCGGTGCCTCCGGCAGCCATGACGGTTACGCGGGAGAGCAGCTTTTCAATTCTGCCGGTCTGCAGGTTGAGGGCGTAGACACCGTAGCATTCGATATCGGGAGTGGCTTTGGTGACCAGGAATCCGAGGGGGTGCTGGGTGATTATGTCTACCAC
>JAFAAT010000194.1 GCA_023426425.1 Bacteroidota bacterium
TATGTATTCTTGTCGGGAAGTTGTAGATAGATCCATACAGCCTTAACAGTACTGTGCATAGATAGGCAAGATCGGGGCTTTGGGTTCTTAGGAAATCAATGTCCTCCCTCGGAGCAATGAACACAGCAGTTGCAGGTCGAAATACGGATTCAGTCAAGGTCCAGAGCTCCTCCTGTTCCAGCAGGCGTAATGCGTATGTTGCTGCAACGGCTTTGAGCTGAAATCTGGTACAGAATTCCGATAGTTCAAAATGATATTCCTGGTGAGGTTCATTGCCTACCGGAACCTGCAGGTACTCGCAGACAGCCTGGTAAACCTTGCGGAGATAATCTTCAGGTGGAAACCGGATGCTGACCTCCTCATGCAAACGTTTCAGGTCTCCATTATGGTAAAAGGAGACTGCTTGTGCGGGGGTTCCATCACGGCCGGCTCTTCCTGTTTCCTGGTACCAGGCCTCAGGGTGTTCGGGTATATCGAAATGAATCACCAGCCGCACATCCGGCTTATTAATACCCATTCCAAACGCAGTGGTAGCAACCATGATTCTGCTTCTGTCATTCATCCATTCTTCGCTGACTTTTGTTCTTCTCTCTTTCGACATTCCTGCGTGGTAGAAAACCGCAGGTAGTCCGTTTTGCTGTAGCATCCTGGCAATTGCCTCTGTTTCTCTTCTGCTTCTGCAGTAGATTATAGCAGATCCCCTCGTTTTCTGCACCAGGGCTAGTACAGCGGCTGGCTTTGCTTCACAGTAGGAGATCTCGTATTGAATATTCTTTCTTCGAAAATCATCCTGGAATAGTGCAGGGTTTCTCAGGCCCAGGTGAATACTTATGTCCTGCAGGACTTCGCGGGTGGCGGTTGCGGTTACAGCCAGCACAGGTGCTTTAGGAAACAAAGTCCGCAAACTGCCTATCTTCAGGTAGTCAGGTCTGAAATCATGCCCCCATTGGGAGACACAATGCGCTTCATCTACGGCAATTAAGGTTACATCAAGTTCATTCAGGTATTCCTGAAACAGGCGGCTCTGCAAACGTTCGGGCGCCACATATACAAGCTTATATGCACCATCTACAAGGTTGCGCATGGATTGTTTCAGTTCCTTGTAGTGCATGTCTGAGTGGAGACATATAGCCGGAATGTCCTTTTCTTTCAGTTGCTGCACCTGATCCTCCATTAATGAGATCAAGGGAGTAATTACCAGGCAGACACCCTCATTGCAAATCGCCGGCACCTGATAGCAAATGGATTTGCCGCCGCCAGTAGGAAGGAGTGCGACGCAATCCTGTCCATTTAGCGTACTGTTGATGATCTCTTTTTGAAGCTTGCGGAAGGAAGTATAGCCCCAATACCGTTTCAGGACCTCCTCTGGAGTACCGGTTCCTTTATCCATAAACCCGATCAATGAACACAGGCTTAAGCCCATAGTTCCAAAGATGATTCTTAATGTCCGGGTATCGTATCAAATCCTTCAGGCTCGCTGTAAGTATCCAGCTTCTATCATTAAATCTGCTCACCTGGTGTGGCATGAGCTGAGCTGCTATGCCAAATTGTTCCAGCGCGAGACCGAGCACAATAATGCTTTGAGGTTGTAATAGATCCCTCACCTGGTGCCAGGCAAGACACTCCTGGTCTGCCAATGTGATCACATGGTATTGAGCATCGTCCAGCTTACACGCCTGCAGCATTTTTGTCAGAAGTGTTTTTTCGGCATCCTGATCTGTCAATTCATTTGTGAAGACCAGTACAGGCCTCGGTTCGAGGTTCTTAATCCTGGCTGGAGCTTCGCTCCAGAATTGATCATTACTGCTGCTGATAATGTCTGAATTTATGATGTCCGGAATATTATTCATAATGCCTGTTTTGCTTTGCTGGACTGCCTTACAAAGGGCATCCGGAAAAGTTTTCGTTTCTTTGCGAAAATAATCGATTCCAAATAACACTGACAATTATGAATGTTTCCACGTTAGATATCCGGGTGAAAAAGGTTGAGAAGAGCCGGATAAGCCAATTGGACCCTGCAAATATCCAGTTCGGTAAGCTCTATTCAGATCATATGCTGATCGCACATTATGAAAACGGAGAGTGGAAACAACCTGAAATTGTACCCTATGGCAATCTGAGCCTTAGTCCAGCTACCACATTTTTTCATTACGGACAGGCAATATTCGAAGGTGTAAAAGCTTATAAGGACCCCCAGGGAAACCCGATAATCTTCCGCCCACACGACAACTGGAAGCGCCTGAACCGTTCGGGTGCGAGAATGGCGATGCCGGAAGTGCCTGAAGAGCTGTTTATGGAAGGTATTCGTGCATTGGTAGACCTCGACCGTGACTGGGTGCCTGATGCAGAGGGAACTTCCTTATATATCCGCCCATTCCTCGTGGCTACTGACGAATTCATCGGTGTGAAACCAGCAGAGAAGTTCACTTTCATGATCATTACAAGTCCTGCCGGACCGTATTATGCGAAGCCGGTACGCATTCTCGTACAGGATGAATTCGTGAGAGCGTTCCCCGGAGGCATAGGATTTACCAAAGCTGCCGGCAACTATGGTGCTACCATGTATCCGGTTATGGAGATCCGTAAACGTGGTTACGACCAGATACTCTGGACAGATGGTTTTGAACATAAATATGTTCAGGAGATCGGCACAATGAATGTATTTTTCGTAATAGGCGACAAAGTGGTAACACCGGAGCTCAACGATACTATCCTCGAAGGTGTCAGTCGTGACAGTGTCATTACCCTGCTACGCGAGAAGGGTATCGAAGTTGAAGAGCGCCGTGTTAGCATAGATGAACTCGCTGAAGCACATAAAAATGGCACGTTGCTGGAAGCATTTGGTACAGGAACTGCAGCATCCATCGCTTCAATAGCCGACCTTACTCATCACGACAATGTGATGATTTTACCTGATCCTGAACAAGCCAAGATCTCCAACTTCCTGAAAAAAGAGCTGGCCGCCATCCGCTATGGCCGGAAGGAAGATACCAGAGGCTGGATCACACGTCTGTAATTACATGAAGACTTTTAATACTTGCCGGGGCTGTTCCAGATGGGGAGCCCCGCTTCTTTTTATGCATCCTGGGCCGTTAGACCAGTGAGTGTCAAAATTGCTGCTGTGTACTCAATCCTTCCTCTGAATACCAACAATAATGTTAGAGACCAAAAACCTCACAGAGTTTGCCCGAGGGCGCCACTAAAGCATCGCTAAAGCCTCACTAAAGCATCGCAAAAGCATCCCAAAGGTATCTCCGAGACCTGCCTCGTAAATCAATATTTCTTTCTGAAATCTCCTCTTTTCCAGGCTTCGAAGAACTCAGCCCAGGCCAATGGGCTAAACACATTCATCGGCCTTTGCTGGCCATAATAATAGGCCTGCTGTGCCTGCATGTTCTGGTAAGCAGCCTGATTCTCGCGCCCATCCCTGGGCATCATATAGGCTAAAGCCCGCAGCGTCAGGGCATCCGTGTTCTTCCGCGCTATCTCATATTTGTCATCGGGGATCTTCCAGTGTTTAAATGCATAGTCGAATTCCTTCTCCGATGGCAGCGCACGTATTATGGTCTCAGGAAGATAAAATGTGTCCTGGACCATCAGCTGAATCAGGCTCAGGTATTGGCCTTCCACATCCCTGGGCACTGCATATTCCTTTCCTCGAAAACCCAGTGCCGTGAACTGCAGTGTGTCACCTTTGTAAACCACAATTGAAAACACTCCCAGCGGGCTTGCTTCAACTCCGCGGTTCTTGTTCTTTACTGTTACAATTGCTCCCGGAACCGCTCTCAGACTGTCGGCGGTCATTACCACACCATTTATTTGCACCACATTGTCGACGGCTACCTGCGCCCTCAAAGACAAGGTGCCTGAAATGGCCGTAAATATGGTCAGCAATATTCCTATCCTGAGTAGCATAATCTAAAGTTAGTTTGTTTCCTTAATCCTGCCTGCCTATCAGATTCTCTGATACATCTATTCCTGATTCTGTAAAACTAACAACACAAAGAAAACGCCTCATGCCGTATTTTTGCGGTTCTTCAGAGGCGATTTAACAAAGTTATATGATCACAAAGGAAGCGGTATTAGCAGCATTGAGTAATGTACAGGAGCCAGATCTTGGGAAAGACCTCGTCACCCTAAATATGATTCAGGACATTGAAATAGACGGGAAAAAATTAGCCTTTTCTGTGATTCTTACCACTCCGGCCTGCCCGCTGAAGGAGATGATCGAAAGGGCTTGTATCAATGCCATTCATATGCTGGTAGATAAGGAGGCCGAGGTAAAAGTAAACCTCACTTCCCGCACAACCACCAACCGGAAGGATAATAAGGATGTGCTGCCCGGCGTGAAGAACATCATAGCTGTGGTTTCCGGCAAGGGAGGAGTAGGGAAGAGCACGGTGGCCGTTAATCTCGCTTTGGGATTAGCAGCTCAGGGCGCAAGAGTGGGACTGCTCGACGCTGATATTTACGGTCCCTCTGTGCCTATGATGCTGGGCATTCGTGATCAGCGCCCCCTGATGAAGGAGGTGGATGGCAAAGGGAAGATAGTGCCAATTGACCGCTTTGGAATTAAAGCGATGTCCATAGGATTGCTGATAGATGAAAAGCAGGCGGTAATCTGGCGTGGACCACAGGCTAGCTCCGCGCTCCGTCAATTCATTTCAGATGTATATTGGGAAGAACTTGACTACCTCGTTATCGATATGCCGCCAGGCACCGGTGACCTCCACCTTACACTTGTGCAGACAGTACCTGTGACTGGTGCTGTAGTGGTCTCTACTCCGCAGCCGGTAGCAGCAGCCGATGCAAAGAAAGCCATCATGATGCTTAAGCAGCCTCAGATCAATGTGCCAATCCTGGGCATTGTTGAGAATATGGCCTATTTCACACCTGCCGAGCTTCCGGAAAACAAGTATTACATTTTCGGTAAGGGAGGTGCAAGGCAGATGGCTGAGCAATTTGAACTTACCTTCCTTGGTGAGGTGCCTATAGTTCAAAGCATTAGAGAGGGCGGGGACAAGGGAGTACCAGCTGTGGTTGACGATGAGCCCATATCAAAAGCAGCATTTGAAGAGCTGGCTGGTACAGTTGCCCGAGCAGTGTCTATCAGGAACGCCGATATTGAGCCTACCAGGGTTGTTGGAATGAGTTCCTGACATGCTGCCAGGAGGTGGCTGGAAAGAGACTCTTTTAAGTTAAACTGACCCCCTTTTTACAGTCTCCAGGATTATGCAGCCCATGACCATCTGAAACTCGCCCATTGTCTGTGGTGATTCAGTATGTTCTACTGCCTGAAGTACCTCAAAGCCATTGGTAGTCAGGAGCTCTATGATTGCTTCTTTTGAGTACATCCGGAACCCCCAGGACGTGAAGGGTAGTTCTTTCATGCACCATTCCGGCCTGATGCCCATTACCAGCTTTCCTTCCTGCTTCAGCACTCTGCGAATCTCAGCCAGTTCCCTTTCAGGTTCTTCCCAAAAGTAGACGGTGTTAACTGTAATAGCTTTATCGAAATTCTCATCATCGAAAGGCAGCCTGGAGGCCTCAGTTTTAATAAAAAGTGCACTGCCAGCTTCTATCAGTGCTTTGTTACGGTCTGTTGCTTCTTCGATCATGGTGACTGAGAAGTCGCAACCGGTGTAGCGGATGTCTGGAGCTGCGTGCACTATTTCGGATACGAACTGGCCGTTACCCATTCCGACTTCGAGGACCTTGTCTCCTTCCTGGAGATCGAGGGTTTTGATCGCTTCCAGGTTCATGAACCTGTTCCCGTCATTCATGGTTTCGCCTACTTTCTTTCCCAGTTCGCCTTCCGGCTGGCGCAACTGTCTTGCAATCTCCTGAAGCATTTCTGTGTCCATGATTCAAATTTAGGTGTAAAGATAAAGGCTGTCGTGAGAGACAGCCTTCAAGAAAGTGAAATTGAAACCAGGTTTGCTATACCAGTTTGAAGCTTTCTATAAACTTTGTGGTGAAGTTTCCTTTACGGAAGTCTTCGTTGCGCATGAGTTGCTGGTGGAAGGGGATGGTGGTTTTGACACCTTCGATCACATATTCACTCAGCGCGCGCTCCATTGTATTGATGGCTTCTTCCCGGGTCTGAGCTACTGCAATGATCTTTGCGATCATTGAATCGTAGTAAGGAGGAATTGTGTAGCCTGCATAAATGTGAGAGTCTACACGAACGCCATGCCCGCCGGGAGTATGCAGTACGGTGATGAGACCCGGGCTTGGGCGGAAGTCGTTGTAAGGGTCTTCAGCATTGATGCGACATTCGATGGCATGCATCACAGGCTCGTAATTGCGCCCGCTGATGGGCACACCAGCTGCGATCTTTATTTGTTCCTTGATCAGATCATAGTTGATAACTTCTTCTGTCACCCCATGCTCTACCTGAATACGCGTGTTCATTTCCATGAAGTAGAAGTTCCTGTGCTTGTCTACGAGGAATTCCACTGTGCCTACGCTTTCATAGTTGATGGCGGAAGCGGCTTTGATGGCTGCCTCACCCATGCGCTGGCGTAGCTCGGGAGTCATGAATGGAGATGGTGATTCTTCTACCAGTTTCTGGTGCCGTCTCTGGATGGAGCAATCGCGTTCACTCAAATGGCAGACAGTGCCAAACTGGTCGCCTGCGATCTGGATTTCTATATGTCTTGGCTCTTCTACAAACTTCTCCATGTAGATGCCATCGTTTTTGAAGGCTGCACCTGCTTCCTGACGAGCGGTATTGTAGGCTTTTTCGAGTTCAGACTCTTCGAAGACGACCCTCATGCCCTTGCCACCGCCACCGGCTGTTGCTTTAAGGATGACGGGATAGCCCATGTCCTTTGCCAGGGACTTTGCCTCCTCTACGCTTTGGAGCAGACCTTCAGAGCCTGGGATGCAGGGAACCCCGGCAGCGATCATGGTTTCCTTAGCTGTCATTTTATCACCCATGCGAGTGATCATTTCAGGAGTGGGGCCGATGAATTTGATATTGTATTTGGCGCAGATTTCAGAAAATCCAGCATTCTCAGCAAGAAAGCCGTAGCCTGGGTGAATGGCATCCGCGTTAGTGATTTCAGCCGCTGCCATGATATGCGGTATGTTGAGATAGGAATCTGCGCTCTGGGCTTTTCCTAAACACACTGCTTCATCTGCAAACCGTACGTGCAGGCTGTCTTTATCAGCTGTAGAATACACTGCGACGGTCTTTATGCCCATCTCGCGACAGGTGCGAATTACGCGCAATGCGATTTCACCACGGTTCGCTATTAGAATTTTTTTAAACACCTTGATAGTTTGAAATGTAAAATAAAAAGGCAGGAGCATGAGCTCCAGCCTCCTTAAGCCGGTTCAACGAGGAAGAGAGGCTGGTCGTATTCCACGGGAGAAGCATCGTCGATAAGGACTTTGACAATACGTCCGCTAACCTCGCTTTCGATTTCATTGAAGAGTTTCATTGCTTCAATGATGCAAATTACCTGGCCTTGTTTGATTTCATCACCTACATTGACATAAGCTGGTTTGTCGGGCGAGGGGCTGCGGTAGAAAGTACCGATCATCGGTGATTTGATTGTAATGGTGTTTGTACTGCCGGAATCTGCGGCAGGGGTGGCTGCGGGAGCGGATGGTGCTGCAGGAGCAGGCGATGGCGCAGGAGCATGGTATTGAGGCATAGGCTGGTGCATCATTTGCTGCATAGGCATTTGTTGCATAACTGCTGCACCTTCATTCATCTGAGACTGCTTGATGGTGATTTTGAATTCACCCTGTTCTACAGTAAGCTCGCTGATGTTTGATTTATTGATCGCTTTGATCAGTTCCTGGATTTGTTTGAATTCCATATTAGTTTGTTTGCTGATTAGAAATGCTGATGTTTCTGGTGTGCTAGTTTACCACTCCCGGCTCAAGTAATGGACCCATCAGCACCCGGCACACTGAAAATGTTTACTCTTTTACACGCTCGACGTAAGCGCCTGTTTTTGTATCTATTTTGATCAGTTCGTCTGTGTCTACAAACAAGGGCACCATAACAGTGGCGCCGGTTTCTACGGTTGCGGGTTTGAGTGTACGTGTGGCAGTATCACCCCTGAGTCCGGGTTCTGAGTAGGTGACCCTTAAGTTGACGGTTGGGGGCAGCTCCACGCTCATTGGAAGTTCTGTTTCGGTGTTTACAAGGATAAAGCACTCCTGGCCGTCTTTGTAAAGTTCAGGGCGCTCGATCTTTGATTCTTCCATGAGGATCTGTTCGAATGTAGTGGTGTCCATGAAGTTGAAGCCGCTTTCATCCTTGTAGAGGAACTGGTAGGGGCGGCGCTCTACGCGGACAGGGTGAATGGTATCTCCTGAGTTCCACGTTTTTTCAATAGAACGGGAATTGTCGACACCTTTTAGCTTGGCCCAAACCTTAGCTGCGGCGCGGGCGGTTTTATTCTGACCAAATTCAATTATGCTATAAAGGCCATCATCGAGTTTGATGATCATCCCATTTCTAATGTCTGCTGTTGTAGCCATAAATTGTTTTTATACGGACTGCAAAAGTAATCATTCAGGTTAAAAACAGAAGAAGCCGTCGCGGCTTTTTAAAACTGAGGGATCTGGTTGAAAATTGTTGATAATCAACCATTCATCAGAAGACTGCCCCATCGATTATCATTTTCTCCACTGGGTTGTTGCCGAAATCGTAGGGGATGTAGGCGATTGAGGGGATAGGTTTGGTAAGGATCAGATTTGCCCTTTTACCTACTGCGATAGAGCCGAGTTCGTTTTGCATCTCGATTGCTGCTGCACCATTTAAGGTGACTGAGTTGATTGCTTCCTCGGGTGTCATCCTCAGCTGTGTGCATGCCAGTGTGAGCAAAAGAGGAATGTTTCCTGAGGGAGATGATCCGGGGTTATAGTCAGTTGCGAGGCAGACGGGGAGGCCAGCGTCGATGAGTTTTCTGGCGGGCTGATAGTGCATGCCGAGGAAGAAGGCGGCAGAAGGAAGCAGCGTGGGGATTGTGTGGCTTCCTTTCAAGGCTTCGATTTCTTCATCGCCGACGCACTCGAGATGATCTACGCTGACAGCTTTGTGTTTGACACCGACCTGGACACCGCCGGAGTAGTGCAGTTGGTTTGCGTGGATCTTTGGTTTGAGCCCGTGTTTCCATCCCGCCTCAAGGAGTTTCTCTGTTTCTGCGACACTGAAGAAGCCTTCTTCGCAGAATACGTCCATATAGTCGGCGAGACCTTCATCTACGATCTGGGGCAACATCTCATCGATGATGAGGCGGAGGTAGCCTTCGTGGTCAGATTTATACTCGGGGGGATAGGCATGGGCTGCCAGGAAGGAAGCTTTGATAGGAATGGGGAGGGATTCTTTCAGTCGCCTGATGACCCTGAGCATTTTTAGTTCTCCGTAGAGGCTTAGTCCGTATCCACTTTTTATTTCCAGTGCACCAGTGCCCTGGGCGATGACCTGTTTTACCCTTTGATAGCTGAGATCGTAAAGTTCTTCTTCGCTGATGTCGTTGAGTCTGCGGGCGGAGTTGAGGATGCCACCGCCGCGCTTTGCTATTTCTTCATAGCTCAAGCCTTTGATGCGGTCGACGAACTCCTGCTCGCGTGGGGCTGCGAAGACTATATGAGTATGGCTGTCGACCCAGGCGGGGAGGATAGTGCGTCCTTCTGCATCCAGGTTGTTTTCGGCAGCGACGAAATCCATGTCGCTCATTCTGCCGAAGCTATGGATCTTACCATCTTCCAGGTAGAGCCACGCGTTCTCAATGCAGGGCACAGTGGCCATTTCCTGACCCGCGAGTCTGCTTTTTTGTTTACCCTCTTTTTCGACGCAACAAAGCCTGGCAATGTTCGTTATCAATAGTTGCATGCGCTGGAATTAGGCAACAAAAGTGCGGGAAAAATATTTTACCGTCAATAGCCTGTCAGGGGTTGGTGGAAGTGAGGCTACGTTCGTAGCCTTTAAATACCTGCTTCACATCGAAGTAGAGGCCTTCGAGGTTGTCATCATTGCTCTTTAATGTAAGGTAGTCGCAATGGGAGTCGGTTAGTTGCTGATCGCCTGCGAACTCATATCCGAGGATGTTGATGATGTCATACTCGTGCGCAACATTCAAGACGTGAAAAGCTGTTTTCTCCGAAAGGCCATCGCCTGTGGCGAGGATAGTCTGCACGAGCTTCCTGAGCTTATCGAAATATATGTTGGCATTTGCGGAGTCTCCCATCTGCCTGTGGGCGACCCAGACGATGTTGATGCCTTTGAGGTCGAAAGGATTCTGGTGGAGGTTTGCGGTGCCGAGGCGGACCATCTCTTTCCAATGTTCGTCGCGTAGCTCGGAGTTTGTGCTCAGGAGGATCTTTATACTATCTGCCTGTGGCGTCTGGAAGAATGGTTTGTAGTTGTCCTGGAAGAAAGCTCCGAAGTAGAGCATGCGATAGTCCCGGAGGGTTAGGGTAGTATCGTGGTTGTTGTACCTGCTGAGAAGATTCTCATAGTAGAACATCGAGTTTTTGTCCTGAGTAAGTTTTTCTATTTCGTTGTAATCGGGTATTGAGTACCCTTCATCTGATTGAGCCCATGTTGTCAGGGAGAATCCCATCCATAAGACCACTACTACCAATCTGCGCCACATAGCCATTCGTTTTTCGTTAAGAACCAAACTATATCACTTAGGTAGATAAAGAAAGTGCCAGCATTTCTGCCGGCACTTTAATCGAGGTTCTATTTCACGTTTGTTTATGATTTCAAACCTTCTCTTGCTTTCTGTTCTTCTTCCCTGCGCTGGTCGTCGCGCTCCTGATCCCGCTCATATGCTCTGATGATATGTATTACGAGTCTGTGACGAACGACGTCGGCTTCATCGAGCTCGATGTGGGCAATGCCGTCGATGTTTTTGAGGATGCGGGAAGCTTTGGCGAGACCTGATTTCTGGTTTTTGGGAAGATCTACCTGGGTGAGGTCGCCGGTGATGATTGCCTTTGCTGAGGCGCCGATGCGGGTGAGGAACATCTTCAGCTGAAGGTCTGTAGCATTCTGGGCCTCATCGAGGATGATGAAGGAGTTGTCCAGGGTACGTCCTCTCATGTAGGCCAGCGGTGCGATTTCGATGATCCGGTTTGCCATGTAGTAGTTCAGCTTATCGCTGGGGATCATGTCGTCGAGTGCGTCGTAGAGCGGGCGCAGGTAGGGATCGATCTTTTCCTTGAGATCGCCGGGGAGGAAGCCGAGGCTTTCCCCTGCTTCGACGGCGGGGCGGGTGAGGATGATCTTCCGGACAGCCTTGTTCTTAAGCGCGCGCACTGCAAGCGCTACAGCCGTGTACGTTTTACCTGTACCGGCGGGGCCGACTGCGAAGATGATGTCGTTCTTTTCGGTGGCACCGGCCATTGCTTTTTGGTTGGCTGTTTTTGCGCGGATGACCTTTCCATTGGGGCCAAATACCAGGATGTCGTTGTTGCCGGGATCTTCTACGGGTGCTTCGCCTTGTTCTTCATCGCCGAGGATCCGGGCGAAGTAGTTTTCGGAGAGGTGGCCGTTTCTTTCGAGATATTTGATTACCTGTGAGATCTTGCCTTGTGCGGATGCAACCTCATCCGGTTGTCCGGAGAGCTTGATTTGGGAGCCGCGGGAAAGAATTTTGAGCAGAGGAAATTTGCGCTTTAGGATATCGAACTTGCTGTTGTTAATGCCAAAGAATTCGATTGGATTAACAGTTTCGAGATTAATGATAGTTTCTGTCAATTTGTTCCTGTTTACTTTTGATGTAATTTAAAGAATAAGGGTCATATATAAAGTTATAACAGTGTTAACTCAGCCTGGTGGTGGAGTTTTCACTTTTCAAAGAACAATTACCGGGTCGCAAAGCGCAATTTTAAGTTTAGCTGGAGTTGTGGACACCGGCCTGCCCAACAAGTTCAGCAATAATGATAGTGAATTTAAAAATACTGTGCCTTAGTAGGGTATAAATGGCGCGAATAGTTATTAACCGAATGTGCAAATCTTTTGGGAAGGAGTGGCGCGGTGGGGGAAAGCGGCCTGGGGAAAAGAGGGGAAACTGCAGGTAATGGGGAGGCCTGTTGCAGGCCTTTTACAGGCCTTTTACGCGCCTTTTACTGGTATGTGAAATGTGGAGGGGGATACCTATGTATTGATGCTGATTTTGTTTCAGTAAATTGTGGTCCAATTCAATGACAGATTTACGAGATAAAGTAGTGGTAATAACCGGGGCGTCTTCCGGGATTGGCAGGGCCATGGCGCAGGAGGCGCGGAGAGTGGGTGCTTTGGTTGCGGTGTGTGGGAGAAATATTGAGGCGCTGAAAGAGCAGTTTGGGTCGGATGAGGGCGTGCTGATGTACCGGGCCGATGTGAGTGTGGAGGAAGATTGCAGGCGTTTTATAGAGGTTGTGGATGAGCGCTGGGGGAGGTTAGATGTGCTGGTGAACAATGCGGGCATAAGTATGCGGGCGTTGTTTGAGGAGGTGGATTTGCGAGTGATCCGGGAACTGATGGATATTAATTTCTGGGGGACGGTGTATTGTACGAAGTATGCGTTGCCATTGGTAAAGAAAAGCAGGGGTGTGGTAGTGGGAGTTTCGTCTATTGCGGGGTATCGTGGGCTGCCGGGGCGAACAGGTTATTCGGCGTCGAAATTTGCGATGCAGGGGTTTCTTGAGGCGCTGAGGACGGAGTTGTTGCATACGGGTGTGCATGTGATGTGGGTTTCTCCGGGCTTTACGAATTCGAATATCCGAAATGTGGCGAGGAGTGCGGATGGCAGTGCACAGAAAGAAACGCCGTTGAAAGAGGAAAAGCTGATGAGTGCGGAGCAGTGTGCAGAGATTATTATTGAAGCGATAATGAATAGAAAGCGTACGGTAGTGATGACTTCGCAGGGTAGGCTAACGGTGCTTTTGAGCAGGTTTGTGCCTGGGTGGCTGGATAAGCTGGTGTACAGGCATTTTCTGAACGAGCCGGATTCGCCACTTATGAAGTATGAAACCAACCCTTAAACTTAATTTACAGTCTATTAAAATGATTTATCCCATTTAAAATTTTTCACGTGAGAGTACAACGTTATATTATTGGCGCTTCGATATTGTCAATGGTGATTGCGCAGGAATCTGTGGCGCAGTTTCAGGGGCAAGTTTTCCAGCCGGATACATCATTTGCTGTGTTTGGGCCGGGAGGTGAGAAGTCGATAGGGTTTAGCGGAGGGTTTAACACTCCGCAGCTTGCGCTTGGGGACCTGAATGATGATGGGAAGGATGATCTAGTGGTGTTTGAGAAAGGTCCGGGACTGGTGAGGACATTCATTAATTATGGTACGGCGGGTAGTCCTAATTACCGGTACAGGCCGGAGTATCAGAAGCATTTTCCGAGGTGCAACAGCTACCTGAAGCTGATAGATTATAACTGTGATGAGGTGCCTGATCTTCTCACCCGGGGCCTTGGTGGCTTCAGTGTTTATAGAGGTAGCTATGCAAATGGGGCGCTGACGTTTAGTTATTACAAGGATCTGTATTATAGTCCGCTGACGTTGAATGAGCAGGATTTTGAGTTTACGCAGTTTCCTCCACCGCAGTGGAAGCAGTATGGTCAGGGCTGGAGCAGGGTGACCTCTGGAGATAATCCATATGTTTTGCCGCAATCGGGGAGTGGCATGGGGCGTTTTAACAGTGATAATCTTTCGATGAACAGTACGGCGACACTGGTCTCAAAGCCGTTTAGGATTTCGGCGCAGCTTGGGAACCATGGCAGCATTTCATTCTGGATGTACCGTGATGATGCGGCTGGTGCAGATAGTCTTTCGGTGTATATAAGTCATGATACCACGCTGAACAATGCTTATTATATTGCCAGGATTGCCAGACAGCGCACTTTGAATCAGCCAGACACGAAGCCAGTGAATGGTTGGTATGAATATAATTTTCAGATACCTTCTTCCATTATTGGGAACCCGCTATATCTTATATTCAAGGGTATCAGTAAGGGAGGTAATAATATTTACATTGATAAAATTAAGTGGATTTCAAGTCCGCCATTTGGTGATGTGAATGCGTATGTTGATCCCGGGGGAGACATACCTGGGGTGGCTGATGTGGATGGAGACGGAGATCTTGATTTTTTTGCCTTCAACATCAGCGGAGCCTATATGAATTTTTACAAGAATTACAGGGTTGAGGACGCGCTGCATTGTGACAGTATCAGGGTGAATCTTAAAGATGCGTGCTGGGGGAAAGTGTACCAGGGATGGGATATGACGCAGACTTTGGGGATAAACTGTGACGGTGTGCAGCCAAACATTCCACCTGCGAAGACTACGCACACGGGGAATACGCTATGCTTTTTAGATTATGATGCGGATGGTGACTATGATTATCTGAATGGAAGTATTTCCTTTTCGAATATACAGTTTTTGAGGAACGGGAAGGTGCAGCATTCGCACCCGATTGATACGATTATAGCCCAGGATACCATGTGGGGTGATAATGGACATGTGATGGAGATGGTTCAGTGGCCTGCGGCGTTCTGGCTGGATTTTGACCAGGATGGCAAGAAAGATCTGATGTTTAGTCCTAATGCGGACAATGCATCGGAGAACTACCGAAACGTTTCCTGGTATAGGAATACGGGCACTGCTTCGAGTCCGTCGTATACCTATCAGGGGGATTCTGTGCTGGCGAAGGAGACCATTGAAGCTGGTGCTGCATCGTACCCGATGCTATATGACTACAATAAGGATGGGAAGCCGGATCTGTTTGTAGGTGGGGAAGGGTTTTATCAGAGTAATGGGACGCTGAGAGCGCGCATGTCTTACTATGAGAATACGAGTACGGCGGGCAATCCTGCGTTTACTTTGGTGGATGAAGATTTTCTGGGGCTGTTTGCTCATAACTTCCGTGGTATATATCCGGCAGTGGGTGACCTTAACAATGATGGGAAGGATGATCTGGTGATTGGGCACAGTGATGGTACGCTAAGCTTGTACAAGAACAATGCATCAGGTGGTGCAGTGCAGCCAGACTGGCAGCTGGAGCAACTGGTGTTGACTGACAAGAACAGTGTGAATATAGATTCTGTGCAACATGCAGCACCATTTATTTATGATATTGACAAGGATGGGAAAAAGGATTTGTTGATTGGGGGTCAGTCAGGCTGGATATTCTACTATAAGAATACGGGGAACACGAATGAGTTGAAGCTCGAGTACCAGACGAACAGGCTTGGGATGGCAATTGCAGATCCGCATAATGGTTTTTCGGGATACAGTGTGCCTTTTATTGGGCGTATTGATAATTCGCCGAATGAGTTTTTGCTGATAGGAAGTAACTCAGGTTCTATCTATCGCTACACTGGATTTCAAAATGGAAACGTGACGGTGCCTTACCAGATGATTGATACAATTTATTCTGAAATTAACGGCGAGCTTGGAAAGTGGTCTGGTATGCGTTCTGCTCCTGCGGTGGCGGATATAGATGGGGATGGGAAGTATGAGATGGTTGTTGGTAATATTTTGGGTGGTGTGAATATCTACAAGCAGGTGCAAATGGTGAATGTGCCAGAAGTTACGACGGGAGGCGGTCAGCTCCAGGTATTCCCGAACCCTGCGAAAGAAGTAGTGTATGTTGGGTGGGGAGAGGAGCTGAATGAGCGTGAGAAGGAAGTGGGTATTTATTCTATCACTGGTCAGAAGTTAGTTAGTCAAACTATTGGAGCGGGAGTTTCGGGAGCTGAAGTTTCTGTGAAAGAACTTGCTGCCGGTACTTATGTGTTTGTTGTTACTTCTGGTAAGACCCGGAAGGTGGCGAGGGTGGTGGTGCTGGAGTAGTATAATGTAAACTTGAATAAGAGGCCCGTATTTCTCATGTAAATGTAAAATGCGGGCTTTTTTATTTCTGCGGTGCCTAACCATCATTTAAAATTTACTGTCTCGTATATTTGTGCACTTCTTTTTTGAAGTGCCAATCATCTGGAGTTGAGAGCCCAATACAACACCGATATCTGAATTTAGAACTAATGAAACAAACCTTAGTGTTCTTGTTTGCAGCAGCCTGCAGCATGTTATCTTCCAGTGCGACTGCACAATCTACTATTTCCACCACGACTAGTTTTGCTAACAACAATGGCACCGGAACGGTGACCTTTAATTTGCAAAACACCAATGGGTTTGGTGTGATCATTACTGATGTTGAAGGTGTGGCCAGTGCAAGTGGTGCTTCCATTGCTGAAATCTGGTACAAGACTACCCCGGTGAATGGGGCACCCGGAGCGATTTCTGCGGCGAATGGATGGACATTGATTGCGTCTCAGCCATTCACTGCGATAGCGAATACTACGACCACTAATACCCAGCCGTTTTTGACGGGGTTGAATTTTATTTTGCCAGCAAATACGACCTGGGGTTTTGCGGTGACTGCGTATGCCGGAACCGCCACTCGCCAACGATATTATACGCATCCTGCCGGGACATCGACACACTCGGCAGGTGGCGTGAACCTCATAACCGGGACTAATATTGGATATGGTGGAGGCGTGCCTCCGACAGCGCCTGGCAATCATCCACGTGGATGGATAGGTAAGATCAGTTTTATTCCTGCAATTCCTTGTACTGGTACGCCGGTTGCGGGACCTGCAGTGGCGACAGGTACCTGTCCTGTGAATGTAACGCTGCAGAATAATCCAGGGGTGAGTAACCTCACCTACCAATGGCAGATGAAAGACCAGTGTGGCAATACCTGGACGGATATACCGGGTGCGACAAACCTGAGCTATCCGGTGACCAATCAGCCCAATGCGACGGAGTACAGAGTTGTGGTGACATGTACCGGGAGCGGTCTGAGTGATGTTTCAGGTACCGTACTTGTCAACTCGGTTCCGCCTTGTTACTGTGCCTCGGCAGCTACTTCTGCGCTGTATGAAGATATAACCAATGTTACGGTGGGCAGTCTTAATAACTCCACCCCATGTGTAGGGACGAACGGTAATACTTATTCAAACTTCACCTCATTGCCACCGCTTACTTTGCTTAAGGGAGCGACGGTTCCGTACTCTATTACAATTTCGAATTGTGGAACGGTTAACCACTCTAATGGTACTGCGATATTTATTGACTATAACAGGAATGGTACGTTTGAGCCGACGGAGAAAGTTGCGTTTACGGCTGCAAATGCGACAGGGGCAAACACCTTTACTGGTAGCTTTATTGTTAGTCCGGCTGCCTCCTCGGGTGTGAC
This sequence comes from Bacteroidota bacterium, assembly GCA_023426425.1. Classification (GTDB taxonomy): domain Bacteria; phylum Bacteroidota; class Bacteroidia; order Chitinophagales; family Chitinophagaceae; genus JAFIGV01. Next base: position 17,224 of record JAFAAT010000194.1, read on the forward strand.
AGGAATGAGAGTGATCAATTCAAGCACAACAACGGGTGCTAGCCTTACAGGATGTGACTCTTATACCTATGGTGAAACAGAGGATTATCTTGTGAATATTTTGTATGCTCCTCAGGCGACAGGTGCCGGTGTGTATTGCTCGGGGGATACGGTCAGGCTGGTAGGTTCCGCACCCGGAATTACTAACCCGGAGTATATCTGGACAGGTCCGGGCGGGCAGCTGCTGGATACGAGTGCGACTCTGGTGATTCCTAATATTCAGACGGGCCAGTCAGGAAATTATACACTTCGAATTCTGAGCTATCCCTGTGGTGGAGGCGGAACACCAGATACTTCTGGTCCGCAGGCGGTGAATGTGACCGTGAATCAGCGTCCGAATCCGCCGATTGTGGCACCGCTGATTACTTATTGCCAGTTTGATAAGTTTGACACTATTCCGATTTTCGGTCAGAATCTTGTTTGGTACTCTGTGGCCACTGGTGGTACTGGTTCAACGGTTGCACCGGTGATCAATACCAACAACTATGGAACGTTTACCTACTATGTTTCTCAGAACATTAATGGTTGTGAAAGTCAGAGGGCGCCTGTTACTTTCAATGTGGTGCCCAAACCAGCACCGCCTACAGTGATTTCTCCTGTTGTGTACTGCCAGGGTGAAGCACCGGCACCGTTAGTGGCTACCGGCCAGAATATCAGATGGTACAATGTACCGACGGGAGGTGCAGGAACTTCAATCACTCCTACACCTGGGACGAATGCCCAGGGCACCTTCACCTGGTATGTAAGCCAGACAGTGGCCGGATGTGAAAGTGAGCGGGTACCTGTAGAGGTGAAGGTGAACTATGTGCCAAATGCGCTAATCACTATGGTGCGGGACTATGTCTGTCAGTATGATACTATTTCTCTGGGATATTTTGGGAATGCAGACAGTGCTGCCAACTATCTGTGGACACTACCTACGGGAGCAGCGATTGTTCAGGGTTCGGGCCAGGGGCCAGTAACGATTCGCTTTGACTCTGCAGGTCTTCAACGCGTAAGGCTTCAGGTGGATAATGGTGGTTGTGTAGGACCAGTAAGCTACCTGGATGTGCCGGTTAGACTTTCTCCGGTACTGGATGTGGATGTACAGGACAATGCCTGCGAGGGTGAAGTGGTGAATGTCGCTATCAGCTACTCTACTACAGGCATCGATCATCATGAGTGGGACTTCCAGGGTGGTGTAAGGTCTTACGGAGCTGAGACTTCTGGTCCTTATGGCATCAGCTGGCCTACTCCGGGTCAGAAGGTAATCACTGTGGTGGCAACTGATAACGAATGTAAGTCTCTGCCTGTGCGCGACACCATTGATATTCGTCCACTGCCTGCTGTGGGCATAGGCCTGAGCAAGTATGATAATATCTGCGCTGGTGATACCATTGCAGTAAGAGCACCATATGATGCAAATGCAAGCTATCAGTGGCTGCCTTCCCAATACTTCAGGGACGGTGCCGGTGGACATGAGCAAATGGCAGTGGTAGACCAGATGGGATATATCTACCTGAATGTGACTAATGAGTTTAACTGCCGCGCCACAGACAGCGTATGGGTACA
>JAFAAT010000125.1 GCA_023426425.1 Bacteroidota bacterium
TAAATGCAATTTTGTTGAAAACTGCCAGTTTGAAACAAGGAACTTCAGATGCAGGGGCGGTAAATGCCTTAGGAGAAATATCTTTGTAACATGTTCTTGAGGATTGTCTTGGTATGGTTGCTCCTGGTCGGTTTATGTGAAAAAGGTATTTCGCAGCCGTTTGTGTATGCCTATTCAGAGCGATGTCATGCTGCATATCAAAGCTTTATGTCATTGAACCCCGCGGATGGGCGGAAAGAACTGAGTGCGGAGCGCAGTGCGAATCCTGGGAACCTGATGCCCTGGTATATTAGTGATTATGAAGATTGCCTGGAGTTAATTTTCAATGGCGACAAGGCAGTGTATGAAGCAAAGAGAGTAAATTTTGAGAAAAGGCTGGACCAACTCGAGAAGGGGGATGCGAATTCACCCTGGTACAGGTATTGCCGGGCAGGTGTATATATGCATTGGGCTATTGTGCAGGGAAGGTTTGGAGAGCATTTCAAGGCTGCGTTGAATTTCAGAAAATCTTTTCTGCTGGTGAAGGAGAACGAGGCAAAGTTTCCGGGGTTTGGGCCGAACAAAATGTTGCTGGGACTACACGAGGCTATTGTTGGGACGATTCCTGATGATTACAAATGGATTGCTTCTGTGTTTGGCATGAAGGGGAATGTACGCAAAGGCGTTGCTCAGATTACTGCATATATTAACAACGGCGATACAGACACTCCGCTAAGGGCGGAGGCTCTGATTTATTATGCCTATCTGAAGTATTACCTGTTGTCCGAGCAGGAGGCTGCATGGGCTTTTGTGAATAGCACATTGTTTGAAACTGAAGATAATCTGCTTAACAGCTTCGTGAAGGCGAACCTGGCGCTTAATTACAGGAAAGCCGGAGTAGCGGTGCAGACGCTGAAGCAGATGCAGGAAATGCCCGGTTACAACAACTACCCCATTTTTGATTTTGAAATGGGAAGTGCCCTGCTACTTAGTGTAGATGAGGATGCCGTTCTATATCACAACCGGTTTATCCAGCGCTATCGCGGCGGACTTTTTATTAAAGATGCCTGGCAGCAGCTGGCGTATTCATATTACCTGCAGGGGAACATTTCGAAGGCAAACTATTGCAGGAAGCAGATACTCTTGCAGGGTAGCAAGGAAACAGATGCGGATAAGCAGGCGATGAGATTTGCGTCGAACACGTATTGGCCGGCTGTGCCTGTGCTGCAAGCGCGACTGCTAATAGATGGCGGCTACTACAAACAAGCCTATGAGAAATTGAAGGCCAGTGAAGTCAATAAGCTGCCGACTGTGGCAGACAGGCTTGAGTATTATTTCAGGCTGGCATGGGTGTATGACGTGACCGGGCAGGCAGAAAAGGCGCTGGTGTTATATGATACGACTATTAGCATGGGCAGGCACCGAAAAGAACATTTTGCTGCCAGATCTGCCCTTCAGACTGCGCTGTTGCACGAGAAGAATGGGAGACTGAAAGATGCCGTGGAGAAGTTTAAGGAGTGCCTGTCTATGAAAGGGCACGATTTCCAGGCGAATATTGACCAGCAGGCGAAGGCGGGGCTGAACAGGCTGACACACCGATAGGAATGGGATTATATTTCTTGGATGAAAGGTTGTGGTTTCCACCAGTAGAAGAGGCATTGGAAGATGGACTGCTGGCGGTTGGCGGAGATCTAAATACAGAGCGACTGTTACTTGCGTACAGGAGTGGCATATTTCCCTGGTTCAATGATGATGAATTACCGATGTGGTGGAGTCCGGACCCTCGGTTTGTGCTGTTTCCGGGAGAGTTGAAGGTGAGTAAGAGCATGCAGCAGGTGATCAGGAAAGGGGAATTCGCGTTCAGGTATAACACATCATTTGAAGAGGTAATCAGGAGCTGTCAGCAGAGTGAGAGGAAGGGCCAGGATGGCACTTGGATTACAGAGGAGGTATTGGCAGCCTATGTAGGGTTACATCAACAGGGCTATGCGGTGAGTGCAGAGACTTGGCGGGACGGAGAGCTGGTTGGTGGGCTGTATGGGATCAGGATGGGGAGGATGTTCTTTGGGGAGAGTATGTTTAGCAGGGAGTCGAATGCAAGCAAGTTTGCATTTATTAATTTCGTGAGGCAACTGGAAAGGGAGGGAGTGGTGCTGATTGACTGCCAGGTATTTACGAAGCACCTGGAGAGTCTGGGGGCGAGAATGATACCGAGGAGCGAGTTTCTGCAATTGATAAATGTCAATTGTTAAGTAGCCATTTTATAATTGATAAGGAGTGGGTGCTGCTTTGCTATCGCAGGCGTCTTTTCTTGTTTCGTTCATAGTCTTCGAATACGAAGTGACCAAGTCCGTCCAATGAGGAGTAGAATGCTTTGCCGTTGTTTACTTCTGTGAAGTTGCGGACGAAGGCCTGGAGGTAGGGATCATTGGCGATCATGAAAGTGATCACAGGTATTTTGAGACGTCTGAGCTGGCCGGCAAGGTTGAGCGTTCTATTTAGAATTTTAGCATCAATACCAAAGCTGTTCTTATAGTATTTCCGGCCGATCTTGAGGCAGGTGGGTTTACCATCAGTGATCATGAAGATCTGCTTATTGGCGTTCTTACGACGCCGGAGAATGTCCATGGCAAGTTCAAGTCCTGCTACAGTATTTGTGTGATAGGGACCTACCTGGAGGTAAGGGAGGTCTTTCATTTCGATTTGCCAGGCGTCGTTACCGAAAACGACGATATCGAGTGTGTCTTTGGGGTAGCGTGTGGTGATAAGTTCGGAAAGAGCCATGGCCACCTTCTTGGCGGGCGTGATCCGATCTTCGCCATAGAGGATCATGGAGTGCGAGATGTCGATCATGAGGACCGTGGAAGTCTGGGTCTTGTAATCCATTTCATGAATTTCCAGGTCTTCCTGATGCATCTGGAGTGACTCGATGCCGTGGTTGATGTAGGAGTTGCGGAGACTGCCGGTATAGTCAATAGCGTCCAGGGAATCCCCGAACTCGTAGGGGCGGGTTTCGGGGTTTCGCTCGTCGCCCTGGCCGGTTTTGAAGGTGGTGTGATTGCCTTTGCGAGACTTCTTCAACTTGCCGAATATCTCGTCGAGAGAGCGCTTGCGAATTGTTTGCTCTGTCTTAGAAGTGATGCGTATGGTGCCGTCGAGTCCATTCTCCTGTAAGTATCCTTTTTGCTTTAAGTCTTCGATGAAATCGCCGATACCATAGTCGTCTGAGGTGAGGCCATATTGCTGATCGAGCTGGGAGAGCCAGTGGAGTGCTTCTGCTGCATCGCCATTGGTGTATTGCAGCAGTTCCATGAACATATCGAACAATCGCTCAAATGGAGGTTTCTCCTGGTCCTGAATAAACTCCGAAAACAAAAATCCTTTCATCTCTGAATATACTTCTATCAACAGTTTCTGCCGGCGGCGGGTAGATAAAGGTACGAAACGCCAGAGGAGCTGGCGCAGGGTCAGCAAGGATGAATTATCTTTAGTGAAAACAAAAAGGCACCCTCGCAATTAAACAATACACCTGACAGAAAGTCTAATCACCATGAACTACTTCAGCATCAAGGACATAGAAAACCTAACTCAGATAAAGGCTCATACATTGAGGATATGGGAACAGCGATACAACGTATTGAGAGCTAAAAGAACTACTACCAAAATCCGCTATTATGATGCGGAAGACCTGAAGACCGCATTGAGGATTGCGCTGCTTAACAAACATGGGTATAAGATCAGTAAGATCAGCAACATGCGACCTGAGGAGGTTGACGACTTAATAAATGCAATTGATGACAGGTCTTTTCTGAGTCTTGCGGTGGCGAATAGATTGCTGGAAGCGATGCTGTCGTTTGACATTGAGCTGTTTGAAGCGATACTGGACCAGCACATAAGGGAGCATGGGCTGGAGCGGACGGTGGAAGATGTTATTTTTCAGTTTATGGAGAAGGTGGGCATGCTCTGGTTGGGGAACAGAGTGATGCCTGCGCAGGAGCACCTTGTAAGTAATGTGGTTTACAGGAAAGTGGCACTTGCCATTGAGAAAACTCCCGGGATAGTTTCAGCCAGGGCTTCGAAAATGCTGCTCTTTCTTCCTGAGGGCGAGACACATGACCTGGGGTTGCAGTATGTGCACTACCTGGCTAAAAAGCTGGGATTTAAGGTGCTATATCTTGGGGCAGACGCTCCTTTGTCCGAGGTGAAATTTACCTATCAGCACCAGGCGCCGGAGTATGTGTATCTACACCTGACCTCTGTAGTGAAGGAATTCAACCTGCTGCGATACATTAACAGGCTCGGAGAAGAGCTGTCGAAGGCGACGATATTTGTATCAGGACAGATGTTGCGTAAGTACCGGATTGATCCGCCGGGCAATATGAAGTTCCTGTTTAGCCTTAAGGACGTGCGGGAAACATTGACAGGATTAAGTACAAAAGCGTAAACTATGATTACACGACAAAACCATGTGATCGTCGTAAATGAGCAGGACGAATGGGTGGGTACTATGGAAAAACTGCAGGCGCATAAGGAAGGGATACTGCACCGGGCGTTCAGTGTTTTTATATTCAATGACAACAATGAGATGCTTCTCCAGCAGAGGAGTACTTCCAAATATCACTCTCCTGGCCTGTGGAGTAATAGTTGCTGCTCGCATCCGCTGCCGGGAGAATCTACCATGGATGGTGCACACCGGAGACTGCAGGAGGAGCTGGGGTTTGATTGTGCGCTGGAGCCATTGTTTCACCTGAGGTATCGATCAGATGTGGGGAATGATCTGATCGAGAATGAGTATGATCATATATACCTTGGGCAATACGCGGGAGCGGTTGTTGCCAACCCCGCGGAAGTAAGTGATGTGCGGTTTGTGGCGATGGCGGAACTAAGTGGATGGATGTCGAGCAGGCCGGAAGACTTTACAAAATGGTTTTTGCTGGCGATGCCTGAACTCAGGAACCGCCTTAAGGATAGCTTCAGGGGAGTGCTTTAATCACATCTTTTCGGGCAGGCGGATGCCGAGCAGGTGCATGGCGTGGCGCAGGACTGAGGCCGTCATGATGATCAGCATGAGGCGCAGGTGTTTCTTTTCTTCATTTTCTGCGCGGGCGATGCTGTGTTCATCATAGAAGGAGTTGAACTGCTGAGCGAGCTGGAAACTATAGTTGCAGAGCGAGCCGGGGTTGAATTCTTCGGCTGCACTTTCGAGAACAGATGGGTATTGCTCGAGCATGAGTGCGAGCAACTTCTCTGCTGGTGCAAGCGGGTGGCGCAGGGTGAAGTTTTGGAATCTGGTGTTGTTTGGCTGTATGGGGCAGCCCTCTTTCCTGAGGATGGAGCAAATCCTTGCGTGAGCGTACTGGATGAAGGTGGCTGTGTAACCATGCAGGTCGATGGACTCTTTGGGGTCGAAGACCATTTTCTTTTTTGGATCGACACGAAGGAGGTAGAACTTAAGGGCTCCGAGGCCGATCGTTTCGTAGAGTTTTTGCAGTTCTTCCTGGGAAAAGCCTTCGGTTTTACCGGCAAGTTCTGTTTGTTCTTTCGCGAGGCGGATCATTTCGTCCATCATATCGTCGGCGTCTACGACGGTGCCTTCGCGACTTTTCATTCTGCCGGTGGGGAGTTCGACCATACCATAGGAAAGGTGGTAGATGCCGTCGGCGCAGGGTTCGCCAAGCTTTTTTAAGATGAGCTTGAGCACCTGCATGTGGTAGTTCTGCTCATCGGCTATGACATAGATAGACTGATCGAGTTTGTAATCGTTGAATTTGAGTTTGGCTGTGCCGAGGTCCTGCGTCATGTAGACGGAGGTGCCATCGGCGCGGAGGAGGAGTTTTTGGTCAAGGCCGTCGGCTGTGAGATCGATCCACACGGAGCCATCGTCCTTGCGGAAGAGGACACCCTTCTGAAGGCCTTGCTCTACGATGGATTTTCCGAGGAGGTAGGTGTCGCTTTCGTAATACATTTTATCGAAATCGACACCGAGGCGTTGGTAGGATTTGAAGAAGCCTTCGTAGACCCAGCCATTCATGACCTCCCAGAGGCGGCGCACTTCGGTGTCGCCGGCTTCCCAGGCGCGGAGCATGGCTTGAGCATCCTGCATGATGGGCGCTTCTTTTTCGGCGGTGTCTTTGTCAACACCTTTGCTTATGAGGTCTAAGACCTGTTGTTTATAGATGTCGTTGAAGCGTACGTAGTAATCGCCAACGAGGTGATCGCCTTTTGTGCCGGTGGACTGGGGAGTGGCACCATTGGCGGTATGCTGCCAGGCTACCATGGACTTGCAGATGTGTATGCCGCGGTCGTTGACAAGGTTAGCTTTGACCACCTGGTGGCCGTTGGCTTTGAGGATTTCGGATACTGCATAGCCCAGGAAGATATTCCGGAGGTGGCCGAAGTGAAGGGGTTTGTTGGTGTTAGGGGATGAGTATTCGACCATGACGCGGTGGTCGTGCTTAGGCTTTTCACCGAAGTGGGCGTCGTTGAAATGATTGAGCAGGAAGTTGGCCCAGAAGCTGTCGCGGACGGAGAGGTTGAGGAAGCCGCTGACGATCTGGAAGCCTGTAAAAAGTTCGGTTTTTTCAAGGAGGTAGGTGCCGAGGGTGGTGCCGAGGACATCGGGCTTTTGACGAAGAAGTTTGAGAAAGGGGAATAGCACGATGGTGTAGTCGCCTTCGAACTCAGGTTTTGTTTGATTGACTGCGACGGACCCGGAGGGGATTACCGCATCGGGGAATAAATGTTTGAGCGCATCTTCGGCAGCAAGCTTGATTTGGGCACTGAGGGTCATCTAAGAAACTTTGGTCAAAAATAGTTTATCTGGTTACATTTTTTGGGGCGAAGAGCGGGAATGGCGTTTGGCCACGAGTGAAGCGTATGTCATTCAATTATAAAATAATGGTGTAGCAGCAGATGGAGGG
>JAFAAT010000222.1 GCA_023426425.1 Bacteroidota bacterium
TGGAAGAAGAGAATCGCAGACTAAAGCAGATGTATGCTGAACTGGCGATGGATAACAAGGTGCTGAAGGATGTTATCTCAAAAAAATTCTAAAGCCTTGCGAGAGAAAAGACAGAGTTGACTATATCCGTGAAGAGCATGGCTATAGCCTCGCAAGAGCTTGTAAACTTCTCAACCTGTCGCGATCAGTTTATTACTACGAGCCCTGTAAAGATGATTCAGCGGTGATCGATAAGCTTCAGCAGTTAGCTGCTAATAAGCCTTTGGAAGGGCAGGACATGTTTTACAAGCGCATTAGGCGACAAGGGATCATATGGAACCACAAAAGGGTAACCCGTGTGTATAGACTTATGGGGCTTAATAAAAAGAAGCGAACACGTAAACGTATTCCGGCACGGGTAAAGCATCCACTGGTCGTTCCGTCTGCACCTGATCAAACCTGGTCAATGGACTTTATGTCTGACAGACTGATGAACGGAAGGCGCTTTCGGGTATTAAACATCATAGATGATTACAATAGAGAGATCTTGAAAATCGAGCCTTATTTCAGCATCACCTCGGCACGGGTAATCAGCATCATTGAGCGGCTAATCGCTGAAAAAAGCGAATATATTCGAGTATTCTTTTTAGTCTGTATTGGTCAGGACGGAACGGTAACGAATCTGAAGAATTTAAAGGCCGAAAGGTTCTTTGTGGAAGGTAAAGAGGAGGATTTTGACTTTTCAAGTGTTGATAGTGGTCGCTCAATTCATTCGTTTAAAAGGTATTTGCAAAAGAGTTCATTTCACCCAGCCGGCGATTGGGAAGGAAATTATAAGGTTCCTTCAGAAATGATTGTGGTTTTCGAATCCAAACAGAAAGGGAAGGGCAGCAAGTATAGTAATAAGTGGCTGCGAAAATTTGAAATTGTTAACGCTCCAAACTGATGTGGTAAATTTGTATTGAAGATGATCTTAGAGTTCGGGCATGGGGTTATATTAGCGAGAAACAAATGATTACTACCGTAAAAAAACTTTTAGATGCTTCTGAGGGCCCTTACTTGGTTTCCATTCCAGGTAGTAGGTTCCTTTTGCATATTGATCCAATGCGATTTCCAGCCTGGTCAATGACGTTGGAATCTGGTGACTCCAGAGTACAACTCCGCTTCCGCTCAGCAGTTGTAGTAAGCCATCACTATGCGATTCCCTGAATTCGACGACAGCCATTCGTTGTGCAGGATTAGGATAGATTATTATTCCGTCCCCTTCGGTTGTCCCAATCTCAGGTGCAGATAATCCCCAGAAATGCATTGTGGATATAAATGGAGTTGATCTGGGCGCATGAGGGTTGATGCCAGTACCTTCTGTGAAGCTGCTGGCAGAACTCCTTCCAAAAGCAAGGAAAGATCTACCTAAAGGTTGTATTCTTTCCAATTGATCGTAATTAGTATTACCGAATATTTTGGAACCTAATTCTATTCCGGCACTATCAATCCAAAATACCCAGGCATCATATCTACCGATATGATTGTATGGAGTTTGATCATTCATGTAACTATACCCTCCTAACAGATAGGTGTTCCCCGGACCAGCAGCAATAGTCTGTCCCCATTCCTGATTGGAGTCTCCAAATTGCCGCCCCCAGATGAAGTTGCCGTTGCGATCTATTTTAAGAAGGAACATGTCATTGTCACCATGATTACCGGGAAGCAATTGTGAATTGTCTGGTCCAATTCCAGCAATTGCAATGGTGCTATCTCTTACGTCCAGCATAGCAGTCGATGCAAATCCAAAACCATAGCTTTTACTCCATAGCACATCTCCTGTAGTATCCAGCTTGAATACATAGATATTATAACCTTTAGTCAAACCGGGATGCCACAGTGTATCAATGCAGTCATAATCTTTGGATTGCGTAGAACTGATCATGTAATAATATTGGCCATCCGTAAGGATTTTACCGTTTGCCCATTCATCGCCCGTGGTTCCCAGAACCTTCACCCACTGTTTATTGCCCAGGCTGTCCACTTTGATCAAAACCCAGTCCCAGAGTTTGAATACTGCTTGGGGTGTATAGTTGAAAGGAATATCACCATCAAATCCTGATGAGAAGCCAAAGATCAAAAAGCCACCGTCCTGTGTCGCCGTTACACTGATAGGGCCCTCTTGGAGTGAACTTCCATAGTGCCGGGTCCATACTGAATCTCCTGCGCTGTTCAATTTATGAATGACGAACTGACCCGAAGTACTGTCAATGTCAGATCCATCGACCACAATAAAACCTCCGTCTGCGGCTTCACATGCTGCAGTCCCCCATTCCGGCACATCGCTTCCGAAAATTTTTAGCCACTCACGTTGCCCATTGCTGTCAAGCTTTCCGATAAGAATATTGCTGTTAGTAACTGAAGATGTATTAGCCGGAATATTTCCGCTACCCGGATCAGTTGTCTGTCCACAGAAAAAAACACCCCCGTCGGAGGTTGATATGGCATCTCTGATGTAGGTATACCCCAGGTTTCCTCCGATGAATTCAGTATTGGAAATTATAAGCTGTTGTGCGTCTGACGAGTGGCACAAAAAGAAGAAACACGAAATGAATAGATTTACTATCCGCATATATCCGTAATCTACGGCAAATCTTCAAAATGACAAAAAACATCTATGTAAGCCTGCAGCGGGTGTCTTAGCCCCGAATGATCTGTGCAAAACTGCAATCACCGGCCCGCGGTTGGCCTCAGTCCTTCTATTTGTCAGGATCTTTCCATTCAATCTCTTTCACTATTTGCTCAAAGGAAAATTCGCCAAGCTTTAGTATTGCGCCCTGATCGTTTATATACCCGTGCTTCTCGCAAACAATGGAGAAATGGTGGCAGTTACTTTCATCGGCATGTTCGTCCCAGGGTACCTTCTCACAACTCTTGCCAATTATAGATTTCCCTTTGTGGAAGGAAGTTGCAAATTCAAATTGTGGTTTGATGATCACTTGTCCTTTGTTGTTTGCAAAACCTATCAGATTCCTGTCGTCTACTATCCTGATTTTATTCTCAACAAGACGGTCGGGGCTGGGTTCTCCAAAACTGGTGTTGTAGACCTCAAATAAGATCTTTTCGTCGGCGTCAATTGCTGGCCAACCAGAACTTCCCTCCATGGCAACAATTGCAAAGTGTACATACTGATCTGGATTAAAGCACATGAAGTATTTTGCGGTGTCCAGTTGGCGTAGGAGCTTTCCATCTTCATCTACTATAGAATAACTGGGTCTTCCAGTTTCTGTCGCTACGACTTTAAACTTCTTTTGCCCATATGAAAAATTGGTGCTAAGTAGTAGCAGGACAATTGTCAGGTCTCTGAAGTGCATGGTCTGTGTATTTCTGCCAATGTTGAAGGCCGGAGTTGCGGTGATATTCGCTGTCCTGTCTGCCTGCAACTTGAAACTGAATATACAAGTTTCTTTCTACTATCTTTCGGAACGAGGTAACCTTCGATAAATACAAGGTTGAATAGCTCTCTTTTTGGATGCCTGTACTGGTGTTCTGCTCAGACCAGGGCTGATTGAAGTGAAGCTAAGGTGACATACGGGGTAGCGGCACCGGCCAGCGAATTTTACAAGGACTGGGAAGACATTCTTCAAAAAATGAATACATTGAGCCACGAGAATTTTAAAATTTATTTTGATCAACTCGTCGGAAAGAATCAGGAGCTTAAATGAATCTCCTTTGAGCCTGGTATGGCAGTTTCGACTGACCAATTTAGCTCTGGTTTACACACCACCCGGAAGAACGCGTTCCTCATCCCCTGCTTAGAATACAAGAACCATAAATATCCCAGAAGAGCACAGTGCTGTAGCAAGTAGCCGTAACTCTTGATTACCTCCGGCAGAATGATTACAACAGAACCTATCCACAGTAGTGTTGAAGGAATGAGGGAGGTTCGTTTACTGTGCATTATCTGGCTCAAATAAGCTAAATTAGAAGATGGTTTTGTCCCGCAGAACATTTGTATTTTCTATAGTATTCCTGCTACTGGGATTCGTAGTCCTCCAGGCTAAGGCCCAGCCATGGGATAAGATCATCAATTTCAATCCTGACGACACAGCCATCGCAAGCAGGCCGATGAGCGTATATGCCGATACCGGAAGGATCTACATAGCAGGAGAAACTTTTACAACTGGTGTGACTAGTCTGAACAGTTTTTTGGCCGGACTGGATAACCAGGGTCAAGTAGTGTGGAAGAAGCAGCTGTACTTTCCGGGCCAATATAATACCATTGCCGGCAATCGTTGCCTTGGCCGATTGCAAAATGGAAATCTCTTTGCTGTTGGTTCTCATTTTAATGTTGTAGTGAATCCTCAAACGTGGATTCAGGAACCCTTTTTTTTTTTTAAATCGGGACGGTGACAGTCTTGGATTTAAGAAGCATAGCGATTCGTTTGAATCCAGACAGATTACGGCTGCCTGTGCCGCGGGTAACTATATTATAGCTGCTGGAAACTGGGGATCCAAGGACCTGCTTTACAACAGCTGGGAAAATACGTATTATCCGAAGTACAGGGCTTTGTTGCTTTTGAAAATGGATTCAACAGGCAATTCGGTTTGGGAGAAAAGGCTGTTAGTGTTACCGAGTAACTTCGTATCCGCCTACAGCAAAATAAGCACTTTGTTATCCACTACTGATGGTATGCGGTTTACAATTGCCGGAGAGCTTTTTGATACGAGTGTAAATGAACGAAGATCTTGCATTTTACAAATTGATACTGATGGCAATTTATTGTGGTTTAGGAGCCTGGAAAAGCCACACCTTTCAGTAAATGAAATTGATATTGTTGCAAGCCCGGGAGGCGGTTTCTACTTTGTTAGCTCAATATCTTTGGATCCACCGGTTGTGCCACCTGGCAATGAACCCTCCACATCCTGGATCTACTATGGTAAACTTACAGAACAAGGTGATACAGTCTGGACCAGGAAAGTGAATATGAAAATCGACAGCAGTTATACTTACTATGGACGAAAGATCGTGATGACAGATGATTACCACCTGCTTGTAATGAGTACTCTAGGAAATGAATACAGACCTGTTTTGTTTAAAGCTGACACTTTTGGCAATCTGGTTTGGTACCACGAATATTATCGGATTAATCACTTCCATCCTTTGCAGTATTGGAGTGCTTTGGTGCAACAAGGTAGTATTCGGTGGCTGCAGGAGGTATAGTGTCGCAGATAGCGCTACCGGGCATTTATGACACTACAGGGAGTATTAGCTGGGTAGTAAGACTGGATAGTAATGGATGCAGAGGCCCTTTGGCTCCTGATTGCCAACCCAACTCAGTTGAGGACTACCAAGCAAGCAAAAAGGACCTACGGGTTTATCCGAATCCAACAAGCAGCGGAGTGAATATAGAATGCAGCCGTAGGGCACAGGTAAGGGTATATTCACTTTCAGGAAAGCTTTTGAAAACTCAAGGTTGGGAAGCGTCAAAAGGTTTTATTGATCTTCAAGGAATGGCAGACGGGGTTTACCTGCTGCATCTGACCTATGATGACGGTAGCGTAGACCGGCTGCAGGTGTTGAAGAATTGATCTTGAACAGGGCACGCAGGTTGTCCATTTTTCTCGGTTCCTGATAACGGATAGGGTGACTGGGCAATAGTGTTGTTAGGCACTGCGAACTAAGTTCCTGCTGCCACCCAACCTTTTGTTTGCGCGGCATCAACATCAATAGATGGTCCCAATGCGACAAAGACAACAGGGCGTGCATGAGATCGCCTTTCATAAGGAATACGGGTTTGCAGCTGGGTAGTTGTAGCCTTATATCTTAAATACGTTTGCTGAAACTATTGAACAACTCGATATCGGAGTTTTTTTTTGGGTCTGTCAACAGGGTTGAATTACCTATATTTATGATGCGCAGCTGGTAAAAAAACATTAACAGGCAGGTTGTAAGGACAAGCCGGACGAATCAAGAAACTGCCACCAAAAAATTGCCCATGAATCTGAGACCATTAATTGTTGTTTGCATCCTGTTGAGCTTTGAATCTGCCGTTTTTGCTCAAGCTCCGGACTGGCTTTGGGCTGATAAAGGCAATTGCACCAAAGAAGATAAGGGTGCAGCCCTGGCGGTGGATGCGGCAGGCAATGCCTACGTGACCGGAAGTTTTATAGACAGTATCAGTTTCAGCTCAACGACGCTGTATGCTACTGGTCCTTATGGCTTTTCAGATATGTTTATCGCTAAGTGGAATAGCAGCGGACAGTTTCAATGGGCAAAAAGCGGTGGCGGATTAATGAAGGACGAAGGAGTTGGTATTGATGTGGACAAGTCAGGAAATATTTACGTGACTGGTTATTTTCAGGATACCGCGAGCTTTGAAACTCTAACTGTAATTAGTGCAGGTGGGGAAGACATCTTTTTAGCCCGCTATGATTCTATAGGAAATCTGGTTTGGTTGAAACGGGCTGGAGGTATCTATAACGATCACCCTTCGTCGAAGGTTTCCGGAGGCCTGGTTGTGGATAGAGAAGGCCATGTGATAGTTTCAGGTAGGTATGATGATGTTGCAGTTTCTCCTCCGCCTGTAAACCAGACTTGTATGTTTGATACGATCATAATGAGCAGCATGGGTGCAGGTGATGGATTTGTCGCGAAGTACAAGCCTGATGGGAATGTCATGTGGGTGACTGGTTTTAACAGTTCGGGAGATGAAGTAGTTCAATCAGTTGGCGTAGATACGAATGGTAATATTTATGCTGCCGGAGGATTCTCTTCTTCAGTAACAGCTGGAGGAACTTCGGTATCCAGCTTTTCCACGGGCTTTATGTCAGGAAACGTTTTTGTAGCCAAAATGGACAGTCAGGGCAGCTTTTTCTGGATGAATGCAGCAAGCGGCAACAATCCCAGCACAGGTCCCGCGGGAGGTTCAATTAGTGGGGCGTGGATTGCAGTTGATAAGCTTGGCAATAGCTATTTAACTGGAAGTTATATGCATTGCGAGATGAATTTCGGTCAACAGCAATTGCCTTTTGATGACCAATCGGAGGCTTTTATAGCTAAGTACGACCCCAACGGTGCCTTTCAATGGGCAAAAAATGTTGGAGGTTTAAGTTTAGATGCTGGTACCGGAATTTGCACCGACCCAGCAGGAAATGTCTACGTTTCCGGCTTTTTTGGAGCTCCTTTAGGCGTGTTTGGCAGTGACACTCTAATGAACAATGGTGGAGGTGATATTTTCATCACCAGCTTCACAGAAGCAGGAAATTACCGCTGGACAAATATAGCGGGTGGAACAAGTCCGGAAATTGGCTACAGTATCCGGTACGCGCAAAACCACAGTCTCTATCTCACAGGTTTTTTTCATAGCAATACGATTGCTTTTTCAAACTCCACATTGACAAACAGTGGTAACAGCGACATGTTCGTGGGACGCCTGGATGTTCAGACTAACAAGGTGCCAGACAGAGAACAAGTATCTATCAACATATTCCCGAATCCAAATGATGGAATTTTCACTATTAGCTGCCCAAGCTCCTATTCGTCTGTGACAGTGACGGACATCCATGGTAAAATAGTTTACTCGCAACAGGTGCAGGACTCAAGGGTTACCCGAACCATTTTAGTACCTGAGGTGTCAAACGGAGTGTATTTTCTCCACCTTGCTGGCGAACGACTTAACGTAACAAAATCGTTTAAGATTTCAAAATAGTAAAAAACACATAACATGAAGAATTTTCTATTGACTGTGGTTATTACGATAGGTTGCATCGGGTCTGTAAAAGCTCAAACGAGTTATTTTGTTGTAGATGAAGAGCAACATTTTATGGTGCAAGGACACTTGCCAGGGTCTGATATTCAGCTTTGCACCCGCCGCGACGGGGGTAAAGTTCTGGTTAAGAGCCCGACAACAGATGAAAAGGTTTTTAAGTTGGTGACTTCCCTCGATGTCAAACCTGATTTTATACTTAATAGGACCAATGCTAATGTTAAAAATATTCGTGGTAATGGGAAGGTGCAGGACTTGGGACGTCCGGAGTTTATATTGAAAAATGTACGGGTACAGCGAGAAGGCGTAGATGTAAAACTAACCTGGGACGCAATGGTGGACCCGGTAGAGCTAGTAGAATTTGAGATATACAGAAGCTGGGATGGAGAGGATTATTCACGAGTTTACGCTGTTTCCGGCAGTCCGGTTCTAACATCCCAGCAATACAAGTTTGAAGAGAAACATGCAGCGGATGTAAACGTGTATTACAGAATATCCGTAAGAAGTTCAAGAGGTCAGCGGTATGCGACTAAAAGCTATTTTCTGTCGGGGTCGTTACTGAACATTTTTCCGACAATAGTTCACCAGAAACTGAACTTGGAAGTAAGTGAGGATTATATTGGAAAATCATATCGGATAGTGGGCATAGATGGTAGGATCTATAAGAACTCCAGAGTTGAGGAGTTGTTCTCTACGATTGATGTTAGTGAGCTATTGCCTGGAACCTACTTTCTTCAGGGTGTCGGCTCGGAATCAAAGTCTGTAAAGTTTGTAAAGCAATAGGCTACTCTCTTTTCACGAGTTAGAGATAATAACCTGAACGATTAGTGGTGTCAGTCTTTAGAGCACATACAATCTGGCACGGTATCTCTGCTTTCTCATTGCCTTTGTACGAGGTCTTTTCTTTAGTCAGCAACCTAAGGAATAGGCAAGAACAGGCAATAAAAATCGCATTGAACAAAGCCAACTATGCTATTTAAAGATATTAGTATATCGTACATATCCCGAAATTTTCATGAAATCATAGCGTCTTATAGCGCCACCTGAGACACTTTACCTCCCGCAGCATACCTGGCATTTATGACACTGCAGGGAGTATTGGCTGGGTGGTAAGACTGGATAGTAATGGATGCAGAGGCCCATTGGCTCCTGAGTGTCAACCCAACTCGGTTGAGGACAACCAAACCAGCAAAAAGGACCTACGGGTTTATCCGAATCCAACAACCAGCGGAGTGAATATTGAATGCAGCCGTAGGGCACAGGTAAGGGTATATTCACTTTCAGGAAAGCTTTTGAAAACTCAAGGTTGGAAGCGCCAAAAGGTTTCATTGATCTTCAAGGAATGGCAGACGGGGTTTACCTGCTGCATCTGACCTATGATGACGGTAGCGACGGTAGCGTAGACCGGCTGCAGGTGCTGAAGAATTGATGCTTATCCGCTCATTACATTTCAAGTTCTGTGGTGATGAATTCCTTTGCTCCTTCGGGTCCGGATATTTCAAGCCAGATGGAGGAGTCGCTATTTACAGCGACATTGAAGTTGAAGAAGTCGCAGCATTGCCGTTCCGATTTTATGAAAGAGGTAATCTCATCCAGGACGCCGTCTGAACCGTTAAACCGGAATCTGATACCGTTTGCCAGTTCCTGCCTATCCAATACTTGCTTTTTCAGTCTGGCAATTACTTCATCCTTTCTTTTTCTAAGTTCCGGACTTGTCAGCTTACAGCTTAGGGTGACTTTGTTTCCTGTTTCCATTGTTGAGGTGCTTTTTCCTTTTGATTTTTTACAGTTGCTGCAGTTGTCTGAGCATTGTGCCGCACTGTCGGTATGGCATCCTAGAAAAGCAACGAAAACCATGAAAAGTTTCAGGTAATTTTTCAAGTCCCGCGATTGTTTCTTTAAAGGTAAACCATAGAGTATAGTCTACGGTGTACTTTTGTATGGAGAAACTTTTTCGATATGTTGATAGGCGAACTTTCAAAACTGACAGGATTCTCAAGGCATGCCATCCGCTTCTATGAAAAACAAGGGGTTTTTAAACTCGAACGGAAAGATCGTCTTGTAAACAATTATAAAGACTATCCTGAGGAAGTCTTGAGAAAATTACTCATTGTAAAAAAGCTGAAAGGCTTTGGATTTACCCTGGATGAGTCCACTGACTTGCTTGCCATGATCGAAGAAAACATGGCCTCTTGTAAAGATGTTGCCGAGAAGGTCGACGATAAACTAAAAGCTTTAGATCAAAAGATTGCAGCGCTGCAGGAGATAAAAAACATGCTTGTTAACGGCGTCGAATTGTGTTTGAATGGCTGCACGCCGACTGCTGAAAGGAAGTGCACAATGCTGATTCCCTAAAAACTTAGGAACGGTAAGGAAACTGGTAAATCGGGGCCCATAAACAAGCAGGTAGGTTCCCACCTGCCTGTTCATACCTATCTCAGTTCATACACCGCTGGTTACTCATCACAGCATCTGCGCTATCTGTATGTGATTGCCACAGGTGTCGTTAAACACGGCAATCTTGACAGTACCCATTTCGGTTGGTGCCATACTAAACTCAACACCCAGACCAGAGAGCCGCTCATAATCCTGCTGCACATCGTCTGAGTTGAACTGGGTGTAGGGAATGCCGGCATCGAACAAAGCTCTCTGATAGGTTTTGGCGGGCTCGAAATGGAGGGGTGAGGGTTCCAGCAGGATCTCAGTCCCGTCTGGTTCATCTTTACTTATTACGGTCAGCCATCTGTTGCCTTCCGTAAGTGGAATGTCTATTTTCTTGATGAAGCCGAGTTTTTCTGTGTAGAAGTTCAGGGCCTCTTCCTGATTGAGCACCGGAATGCTGATGAGTTTCACTTTCATTTCTAAGCTATTTAATGTTTGAATGCGAAAATCTCAGATCAGGACGCTTGCGACTTTGTGAGAGTTGCTTTTTTTTGAAATTCCCTTGGGGAAGATCCGAAACGTGACTTGAATAGCGTGCTGAAAGAACTCGGACTTTCAAAACCTACATCATAGCAGGCGGAAGTGACATTGGCGCCATTGGATAGGAGCTCTTTGGCTTGTGCAAGTCTTTTCTCTGTCAGATATTGCTGTGGTGTCTGGCCATAATACCTTTTGAACAGCCTGAGCAGGTGGAACCTGGAAGTGAATTGGTTCCGGGATAATATCTGCAGGTTTAGCTCCCTGTCGTAATGGGTATCGATGAAATGGCGTGTGCTGATTACAGTTTTGATTTGCATCTTGTTGTGGTAGCAAATCTCTTTGATGCGCGTGATCTCCTTGAGGTAATAATGGCCGTCCTGCGTGTCAGAGTGGTTCATTCGGATTGCATTCTTGTGGGTGTTTATTTTAGGCATTCTGTGATTGTATTTATTTCGAATTTCGACATTAGGATTTCTGTCACTTACCGGTAACCATAAAAAAGCTGGTAGCCCTCTTTTTCCTCAAGCTCATTCTTTTTAAGGTCTGTTTCCAGGCTCACGATCAGATACTTCTTTCTATTTGCATTTATCTCCTTTTGGGTGGGCGAATCAAGTTTATTCCACTTCGCAGACATTAGTAAGATATCAAACTTCACCTCAGCGGGAGTCTTGTCAAGGCAGTTCTGGTTAGTGTAGATACTGCGATCGCTTTTCTTACGCAGCGCCTCAAAAAAGTACAATGCTGCAAAGTCCCTTAGATGCAGTTGCCCTGTCAGCACCATTTGCCACAATTGGTCACCCAGCTCCAGCATCATGCAATCATAATGGGCAAGTGAATAGAAAGCCCAGGTGTTAGCCAGGGACCTGCAGTCAGA
>JAFAAT010000233.1 GCA_023426425.1 Bacteroidota bacterium
CTTCTACCTCACCTGCAGAATTTCTATGAAAGCGAATGACCATTCTTCCATTCCATTGAAAAATTTCAGAGCCGACAGGTTTAAACTCAAGCTTCCGTTCCGGCGAGTGCGAAAGTGCTACCAGTAGACTGTTTTCAGATGGTGCTATGTTGAATTCTGCGCCAAGCTCACTGCTTTCATAAACCCCGGCATAGCTTTGGAGAACCTCAGGGCTAATTGTTTCAGATTTTACCTTCCTGTAACGATCAGTATTTCCCTCCATTGATTTCGTCTCAAATATTTCATCTGAAGGAAAATTAATCTCGAAGGCATCCTGCGACATGAACTGCAAAGCAGCTCCCCACCTGCGGAAACGATTCTTATCTATTGCTACAAGTCCCGGGCCGCCAGCAATTCTGAAGAAGCCACGCTGTTGTATGAGTTGAATGAGATCACCAGTTTCCTCATTGATGTACATGCCCAGCTTCCCCGTTAGGTCGATGTCTTCCGGTATTGCAGGTGGAGGTCCATCGCCTTCCAGTTCTTTCAAATCCTGAGGTAGGAAGAGATCGGCAATGCGAAGGGCATGACTTGAGGCAGAAGTGGGTTCTACATTACACAGGACTGCAATTGAGAGCTTCTGTTCCGGAAAGCGGCCGAGCCAGGTGCTGTATCCTGCGGCTCCTCCTGAATGTGCAAACATCGGTGTGCCCCCACGGTAGGGATCCAGCATCATTCCCCTGCCGTACACCAGTTTCCTGCCGTTGTTTAGTTTGGCTGGTTCGTGCAGCTTCTCTGTAACAAACCTCCCAAGGCTATTATCTGCGAGTGCTTCATTCCATTTAAGCAAATCACCAGTATTGCTCAATACGCCTCCACCACCTCGTTGCTCGTCCAGCCGCATAGACTTTTGGAATTCACCACTCTTATCCTTTTCGTAGGCAAGTGCCCGGTCTGCTGAGAAGTCACGCATGTCGACACTGTACCTTGTTGACTTCATACCAAGGGGATCAAACAGACGTTCTTTAACAAATGCACCGAAGGGTTTGCCACTCACTCTCGAAATAATCTCTTTGACCAGCACATACCCGCTGTTTGAATAGGACCATTCTTCACCAGGTTTGAAGTTGAGCCCTTTCTGTCTGAGAATTAGGTTCAGTGCCTCATCTTTCTCTGCAGAGAAAGCCATCAGACCGGTCCAGTCGCGTATGCCACTGGTATGTGTGAGTAAGTGATCGAGTGTGATTTTGTAGCCATACTGTGGCAACTCTGGTATGTATTTGTGGATGCCTTCTGTGAGTGAAAGCTTTCCATCCTGAACAAGCAGTAGTGCTGCTGCAGCAATAAACTGTTTATGCGTAGATCCTATGTCGAAGACCGATTCCGTGGAGAGTGGGATTTTCTTTTCCAGATCTGCCAAACCGAAAGCGCGGTTGTAAATGATATCTCCATTGTGAGACACTGCGCATACACAGCCCGGTTCATCAGGTTTCGTCCAGCTGAATACGCTGTCTATACTTCCGGCAATTGGCTGCGCATAGTTGTAATTACTGAATAGAAGACCTGTCAAAAACAATGCTATGCAGCCAACTGCTTTGACACCGGCTGAGATAGTTAAGCGATGATTTCCTGAATTCATGATTTTGGTTTTTAAAGAGGTGAATTAAACTGATGCTGTCAGAATGCCTGGTAAGGTTTAGTTCCACATTGTACCATGGAGGCCAAGGACAATCCCCATCCACATCCCGATGATGCAACCTATGATACCCAGTACTACTGCCAATACTCTATACCTGTATAGCAGGTGGTTGACCAGGTGAAAGCCAGCGCCACACAATGCCCCAAACAATGGCGTTACAATAAGCGGCTGAACTCTCCAGTAAGGACCCCATTCGGGTTTGGGATAAGGCACCCTGAAAATGAAAAAAGAAATAACCAGGAACCCTACAATCAATCCGATGAGCATTCTTAGCCACAGAACGGAAGAGAAGAATTCCTTTGCTTTTACTTCATGTGCTTCTTTCATGATTTTAGTTTTTAGCGTAAGTTGATTGTTGTTTGTAGTATTGAAAGTTCTTTGAAATGCAAAGTTTAGATATAAAAAAAGAGTACCACTGATCCTGGTAAATAGAATTTGTCCTTTCTGCAGGGAATGTGGTCGTTGCTGAAGATGTGTATTTACAGTTTCTGTTCATTTAAAGATGGGATAAAAGTGCTTTGTAAACCAAAGTTAGCGCCATTTCCTGAATATCCAAATTTGTTTTCTGCCTCGGCTGCCAGAAAATAGAAACGGATGCCCAGGGGCATCCGTTCTGATCTATATAGAAGCTAACAGCTTAGATGTGGGAGGGATCAAATTCATGCTCCCTGATTTCGACAGGTTTAAACTTTGCCACCATCAGCTCGTCGATTGGCTGAGGTTTCTTTTTAGAAAACTTATTAATGAGCTTGTCGAAGATTGCATAGATCACAGGTACCACCACAAGAGTGAGGAACAGGGAGCTAAGCAGTCCACCAATGATTACCCAGGCCAGGCCATTTTTCCATTCAGCACCAGCTCCGGAAGCCAGGGCAATCGGGAGCATACCTATTACCATTGCAATTGTAGTCATCAGGATCGGACGCAGACGGGCATGGTTGGCTTCGATGAGCGCATCGTATGTGGAGGAACCTTCAGCTTTTCGCTGATTGGTGAAATCCACAAGGATGATGGCGTTCTTGGCAACGAGACCAATAAGCATGATGAGGCCGAGGATGGTAAACAAGTTCAGGGAATTGTTTGTCAATGCAAGCGCCAGCAGTGCACCAATGATGGACAAGGGTATTGAAAAAAGCACCACCAGAGGATGTATGAAGCTGTTGTAGAGCGAGGCCAGGATCAGGTAAACCAATGCCAGGGCCGCAATAAGTGCAATACCCAGCGTACCGAAGCCTTCGCTTTGGTTTTCTTTATCGCCGCTCCAGATGTAGCTAACACCCAACGGTTTGCGCAGCTCGGCAAGTGAGGCTTCCCATTCAGCTGCTATGGTACCGCTGGGTCGACCGATTGCCTGTGCCTGTACTGTCACCGCAGTGCTCTTGTCTCGTCTTTCCAGCTGGCTGGGACCTGAGGCCTCGAAAATGTTTGCGAACTGCGATAGCCTGACCTGTTGTCCCCGGTCGTTGATGAACAAGAGATTTCTTACATCTTCGATGTTTCTGCGGTCAAAGCTTCCGTAACGGATGTTGATATCATACTCATACTCACCCTGACGGAACTTACCGTTCGTATTGCCGCTAAAGGCGGTTTGCATAGTAGCACCCACAGTAGCCAGAGACAAACCTAACGATGCCATTTTATCGCGGTCAACCTCGACACGTACTTCAGGATTTCCTGCTTCCACAGATAGCTTCATTTCCGTAGCGCCTTTGACTCCCCGGAGCTTGTCCAGCGCAAGATTGGCATAGGACATCACACTGTCATAGTCAGGGCCAATGACAATTAATGCCAGCGGGGCACGTTCCGCAGTGCCGAGGATACTTACAGGTACCGTTTTTATCTGCGCTTCAGGAATCTTAGGCTGCAGTTCGTTCTTGATCTTTGCAGCATAGATATCAGAACCATCTTCGCGTTCTGTTTTGGGAACCAGTTTTACAGTCACCTCTGATTTATAAGGAGTGGCCTGAGTGGCACCCATACCTTCGCTGGAC
>JAFAAT010000260.1 GCA_023426425.1 Bacteroidota bacterium
GGCCATACCCGTCTATTGAAACGTATTCGAACCCCTCCCTCACCAATGCGGCTACCACTTCTTCATATCTTGTCACGTCGTATATACTCAGCCTATATTTCTTAGAATAGAAAATCTTCTTCTCAAAAGGAATCAATGATCCCAAATGTGGCCTGGTGTAAAACCTTTCAGCCTCCAGGACGCTTGTGTCTAATCCCAGGTTCCTGACTACACTTCTAAGTTTTGCCTCCTGTTCAGTGAAGCTATGTCCGTCCTTCTTCTTTTCTGTTTGCTGGAGGTCGATGGCCAGATCAATGTAATCAGGTTCGAAAACGCCTTCTGCTTCACCAATGACTTTGAACACCTGCCCGAAAGCATGTACTTGCAGGATTGTAATCAGTAGAACTAAGAAACAAATTGACTTGAACATATCAACCAAATTACGACAACTGGTGTAAAATGAAAAAGGCCGCATTGCTGCAGCCTTAAAAATGAACGTATTGAACAGTCGCGTATTACCTGTTATACTTCAAGCCCATGTTATAGAGCATGAAAGACCATTTATCCGCCTGCTCGTCAATAATCATCGAGGTTGGCTTTCCGGCTCCGTGCCCTGCTTTTGTCTCTATTCTGATGAGAGCAGGATTGTTACATCCTTGTGCTTCCTGAAGGGCAGCTGCGAACTTAAATGAATGCGCAGGCACCACCCTGTCGTCATGATCTGCAGTCATGATCATGGTGGCAGTATAACAGGTTCCTTTCTTCAGATTATGCACCGGAGAGTATTTGTACAAGTACTCAAACATTTCCTTGTTATCATCCGCTGTGCCATAGTCATAAGCCCAGCCGGCACCAGCAGTAAACTTGTGATAGCGCAGCATGTCGAGCACACCAACTGCAGGAAACGCTACCTTGAACAAGTCTGGGCGCTGCAGCATACAGGCCGCTACCAGCAGTCCGCCATTAGAACCACCGGAGATGGCGAGGTAGTCCTTGCTTGTATACTTATTTTCTATCAGATACTCGGCCGCGGCTATAAAGTCATTGAACACATTTTGCTTCCTCAGCTTCGTTCCGTCGTCGTGCCACTGGTCTCCATACTCACCGCCACCGCGAATATTAGCTACAGCATACACACCGCCGTTCTCCATAAACACCAGGTTGCTAATACTAAACGAAGGCGTCAGGCTCACATTAAATCCGCCATAGCCATAAAGCATCAGGGGATTTTTTCCATCAAGTTTAATACCTTTCTTGTGTGTGATGATCATGGGAATTTCGGTTCCATCAGCCTGGGTATAAAACACCTGTTTGCTCTCATAAGCTTCAGGGTCAAAGTTCACGTCAGGCTTCTTGTACAGCTCAGATTTTCCTGTCGCCAACTCATACTTGAATATCGTAGTCGGGTAGATGTAGGAAGTGAACGAATAATAAAGATCCTTTTCCTCTTTCTTGCCACTAAAACCGCCTGCAGTACCTAGTCCCGGAAGCTCGATAGTTCTTTCCTTTTTACCATTCAGATCATATTGATGAACCTCAGAGACCGCATCTTTCAGGTAGCGGGCAAATAGCTTTCCACCGCTGGTTGAAACAGACAACGGGAACCTTCCTTCTGGTATCAGATCCACCCAACGTTCGGGCACCGGATTTGAAGCATCAACAGTCACTAACTTCCTGTTTGGAGCTTTCTGATTGGTAAGAATAAACAGCTTTCCGTTGTCAGAGTACACTACATCCTGCTCGGTTTCAAAGCCAGTCACAACAGGGATGATCTTTGCTTTTTCCATGGTAAGGTTGAGAATGTACAGCTCATTACCATAAGTCGCATTAGCAGCAGAGATCACGAGGAAATTCTGATCCTCAGTGACGTATCCTCCAATGTATCTGCGAGGCGTTTCACTGCCTCCAAACACCAGAATGTCCTTACTCTGAGGAGTGCCCACTTTGTGATAGTAAAGCTTGTGCTCCTGGGTTTTACCAGATAGCTGACTACCCTCTTTTGGCTTGTCATAGCTGCTATAATAGAAGCCTTCATTTCCTTTCCACGACAAACCACTAAACTTCACATCTTTCAATGTATCGTCGATACGCTTTCCAGAAATAGCATCCATTACGATGACTTTTCTCCAGTCACTACCACCCTCGGATATCTGAAATGCAACACGTGAGCCGTCTTTAGAGAACTCAATTCCTGCGAGTGAGGTAGTTCCATCTTTGGAAAAATTATTTGGATCAAGAAATACTTCAGGATCCTGGTTACCTTTTTGACGATAAAGTACGGATTGGTTCTGCAGTCCATCGTTCTTGAAAAAGTAGGTATACTGCCCTTCTTTGAACGGTGCTGAAAACTTCTCATAGTTCCACAGTTCCGTCAACCTTAGCCTGATAGCACTCCTGAAAGGAATTTTATCGAGGTAGGTGTTTGTCACCGCATTCTGACGTGTTACCCAGTCAGCAGTCTCTGCTGACAGATCATCCTCAAGCCAGCGGTAGGGATCGGCAACTACTGTTCCAAAAAACGTATCTACCTGGTTCGACTTTCGGGTCTCCGGGTACTTTCCTTCAAAGGCGCCGGGCTTCTGTGCTGTAGCTGACATTGCAAGCAATAAAACTGATGTACAAATTGTAGTAACTTTCATTATAGTTCCTGTTCAAAAGATTAGCCCGAAAATACTGTGCTTTGATTAAAGATCACTAAAGACCTCTTGAACTCATGTTTTTACAAGAGTTCATTAACATTTCTGTCCATAAGAAATGAATATCAGGAGCTATTTTTGTAGTACATTGTCCAAATCCCGCATAACAACTGAGGCGCCTGTTTCACATATTTCGCATTATTCTGCTTACACTAGTAGGAATTATCCTGCTTACAGGCATCCTCATAAATCTAACTCCCGTCCAGAACTTCCTGGCAGATAAAGCTGCCTCCTATCTTGAGCGGAAGCTTGAAACGAAGGTGCGGGTTGAGCAGGTTCGAATTGACTTCCTGAATCATGTACTGATCCAGGGACTTTACGTCGAAGACAAAGCCGGAGACACACTCCTGTATGCCGGCGAGGCACGTGTCCGTATTACCGATTGGTTCATCTTTCGTAATGAACATCCCGTCGTGCGCTACCTTGGCCTTCATGATGCATACGGACATCTTTACCGCACCAGGAGTTCCGATGAGTGGAATTACCAGTTCGTCATCGACGCTTTCGACACCGGTGTGAAAGACACTACCAGGAAACAAAATGAGTTTGAGCTCGACCTTGAAAAGATTGATCTCAGAAACGTCCGCTTTCATATGGATGATGCCTGGGTAGGCAGTGACTTTGATATTGACGTCGGGAATCTTCAGCTGGATGCTGAAGAAATAAACATGAGGGAGAAGCTAATAGACATCAACTCCATTCTCATTGAAGGTGCTACTGTTGCCATCCGGGACTATACCGGCGGACGCCCCCCCACCGCACCCAAACCCTTTGTACTGGACACAACTGCGTTTAATCCCGGGCTATGGTCTGTGCGAATAGATGATCTCACCCTCAATGGTAGCCGTTTCTCACTCAACTCAGCTCCTGAACGTGAAGCATACGTCAATGAGTTCGATCCTTCTCATATGGACGTTACGAACATTGAGATCGATGCAAAAAACATTGTGATCAACGGCGACACACTTCACGGAAAGCTGGAACACCTAAGTGCGAATGAACGGAGCGGTATCATGATCAAGCGCATGTCTGCAGATGTGACGGTCTCTCCCAACGCATCCATAGCAGATAACCTGTACCTGGAGACCAACAACAGCAAGCTTCAGCACTACTATGCGATGCACTATGAGCGATTTCCTGATTTTACTGATTACGTGGACAAGGTCATCATGGTTGCTGACATCAGCAATTCGCGGATTGATTCAAGGGATGTAGCCTACTTCGCCCCTGCACTACGTAAATATCCCACGATTGTATCAGCATCCGGGCACGTAGCAGGAACTGTGGATAGCCTCACCAGCAAACGCCTGTATGTAACTGATGGAAGCACCTTCCTTAAAGGCGACATCTCGATGATCGGGCTTCCTGATATTTATTCCACATTTATCAGGATTGACAACGGTGATATTTTTACCAACAACCAGAGCATTTTCAAATATGCTCCTGAACTAAGACGCCACCCTGAGATAGCATTCGAAGAGCTAAATTACCTTTCCTACAAGGGCGACTTTGCAGGGTACATCGAGAACTTTGTTGCGAATGGACAGCTAAAGACTAATCTTGGTTCTATCACCTCGACCATCAAGCTGGACATGCCAGGCTTCGATGCTGTGTCATCAGCATACAAAGGGAACATTTCGACTTCAGGTTTCGATCTTGGAAGACTTTTCCGTCAGCCACTGTTAGGCAACATTGCGTTCAAGGCAGACATAACTGGTAAAGGATTTGATCCTAAATCAGGTTCCATGCAGGTAAACGCCTTCATCAACAGGTTAGACTTCAATGGATACAGCTATCAAAACCTTAATGCAGAGGGAACTCTGGCCAAGAGACGGTTCACGGGTAATCTGATTGTTGATGATCCTAACCTTGCGTTAGCTTTCAATGGAAACATTGATTTCAACGATGACCTTCTCAATATCACTGCAAAGGCAAATCTTTTAACAAGTGACCTACGAGCAATAAACCTCACAAAAGACTCTCTGGTAGCATCTGCAGATTTTGATGTGAACTTTATC
Organism: Bacteroidota bacterium; assembly: GCA_023426425.1. Taxonomy (GTDB): domain Bacteria; phylum Bacteroidota; class Bacteroidia; order Chitinophagales; family Chitinophagaceae; genus JAFIGV01. The sequence goes on from JAFAAT010000260.1 coordinate 4,694, forward strand.
GGCACTCATATTGACAACTTTCTTGGGGATGCCAAACTATACAACATTGACATTCGCAGGGGAACTCACCGGCTGGATATTGACTCTGTATTTGTGCATAGTGATATTGAGGAAGATGAACGTTTGCTTACCATTGAAAGCAATGATGTGGCGGCAAGACTCACAGGCGATTTTCAGCTTTCCAATCTGCAGCATTCACTGCAGTTCTACCTTTCAGGGTATCTGCCGAATTATATTCCAGCACCTGTTACATATGCACCGGATCAGGACATCAGCTTTCAGATTACTACCCGCAAGATTGATAGTCTCTTAAGTGTACTGGTTCCGACTGTGCAGGGTTTTGACAGTTCAACTGTAACCGGCACATTACATACAGGCAGACAGGAACTTTCGCTGAACGCCTGGATTCCCTTTGCTTCGTTCAGCAATGTATCTTTTTACAACGCCAGCATTAAGGGTTCCGGAAGTCATAAAAACCTCGTACTTGATTCAGACATCGAAAAAGTTTCTGTTGGCAATGATGTTCTTTCAGCGTCCGTGGCTGTAGACGCAAGCCTTGGAAGCGATTCTCTACAGTTCCAGATTGCCACTGTATCACCAGATAATGTGGGCACATCAAATATAAATGGCAGTGCCTATGCAAGCGGAGACTCTCTTTACCTTAGGGTGTTACCCTCTGAGTTCTTCATTCACAACTATAAGTGGCAGATTCCTGCGGGCAATAACTTTGTATTCAGCAAAGAATACCTGCAGATACGTTCATTCTCATTGCGGTCCCAGGAACAGTTGATAAAAGTCTTCACTGAGGACGAAGGCGGCAGTCAATCTGTAGTCGTACAGGTAAAGGATCTGTCCATTCCGATGGTTGGTAAGTTAGCCGGGATTGCTGAATATAATCCTGAAGGAAAGGTGAATGGCAGTATCAGGGTGGATCATATTTTCAATGGGCTGGAAGTTGCAGGAAATCTTCGAACTACCGGTGTGCGACTAGGAGGTGATGTAATTGGCACGATCAATGTAGCAGGGAGCTATAATGCGAAGAAAAGAATCATTAACCTGGACCCAGAATCCGGTGTATTCCTGGGCGCTTCTTCTATACGTGCTGCGGGCAGTATGTCCTTTGACAGCACCAGTAATCAACAGCTGAATGGCTATGTAGAGTTTAATGAAGCCCGCCTTGCCTGGATTGCACCCTTAGTTTCTGATTTTCTGGGGGAGATGAGCGGACGCCTCAACGGAACAATTAATGTCGGAGGCTCGGCTACCAAACCGGATATCGATGGAAAGGTGGCCATCAATACAGCAGCCACCAGGATAAATATCATTGGCACTTACTACAAAATCCCGTTTGCTGAACTCACAGTTTCTAACAATGCGATCGACTTCGGCACAGTTAGCATCTTTGACGTTCAGAACAATTCGGCAACTCTGACGGGCGGCATTGCACACGACCGTTTCAGAAACATGAGACTCAACAGGGTTAATCTGACAGCTCCTCACTTTGAGGTTCTAAATCTGAAGGAACATGAAAATGCGAGTTTCTACGGAAACCTTACTGCAAACGTAAAATCCCTGACTGTGTCAGGGCCATTTGACGACCTAACAATGACTATCAATGCTACACCATCTGCGCGCTCTCATATTTTCATTCCTGTTAAAACCTCCGCGGATATTAATACTTATAGCTACGTCAGCTTCAAGAGCTATGAGGATGAGGAAGTCATTGCCTCCAGGAGAAAAAAGAACAAATTCTCATTGACCATCAACGGGGAAATGAATCCGCTGGCACAAATGACCCTTGTACTTGATCCGTCCACCGGAGACATGATTAATGCGAAGGGCTTTGGAAACATACAGCTTGTAGTTCCTTCAGATGATGAAATCAAAATGTATGGTAACTACCACATAGAGGAAGGAGATTACACATTTACGCTGAGGCAGCTTTACTTCAGGAGAAACTTTGTTATTAACAGTGGTAGTACAATTGCGTTCAACGGAGTGCTGGCCAATACCAATTTGGATATTGATGCGGTGTATACCAGGACAGCAAGGCTTATTGACCTACTTAACGAGAGTGAGAAAGAGTATATCCGTAATACGAGTGAGGAAAGAGAAGCGAAGACAGCCCAGAACGTCAACGTGCTACTGCATATGAATGGTTCACTTAATGAGCCAAAACTAAGTTTCGGTATTGACCTGGAGGAAAAGCGTGAAGGAGCGATCGCCTACCAGAAACTCAAACAAATTAATCTGGATGATCGTGCGCTCTTTGATCAGGTGGCTGCACTGCTGCTTGTTGGCACATTCATTCCTCAGGAAGGATGGGGGGGATCTACGGCTAATACAGCAACGGCCGGCGCAATCAACAACATAAGCGACATCTTCTCCAGCACGGCATCGACACAACTAACGAACATAGTAAATAAACTATTGGGAGATCCTGATCTTTCAATTGAGCTTAAGTACAAGAACTACAATCTTAGTGACCCTCTGGCTAGCAGTGGGATCAACAGGAATGAAGTATCCTTTGGTGTCAGAAAGAATCTGCTTGATGATCGTTTACTTGTTGAACTGGGAAGTGCTTACGACTGGGGCAGGCCTACTTCTTCAAACTCAAGTACCAGCAATCTCAATTTAGCTGGTGATTTCCGTGTGCAGTATCTGTTGACAGAGGATGGGCAGGTAAGGTTAAATGCATTCCGCACCAGTAACTACGATGTTCTTGTTGACAGAAACATCTGGAGAGGTGGTTTTGGTATTTCCTACAGAAGGAGCTTCAACAACCTGTATGAATTCTTCCACAAAGCCAAGCCACCCGTTATACCGTCAACGCCGGCTCCGGCACCGAAGGACACAGTTTCTCAGTCATCTACTACCTGGTTGCGACTTCCTGACAGTACTGCTCCAATTGCAGGGCCACTGCATCCCAGTCAAAGCGGTCCCGAATAATCTGCATTCCTTTTTGACCTACTTGTCTCCTTAGGTCTTCAGATGCGAGCAACTGACAAACTGCTTCTGCAAAGTCGTGCTTTTCGAGCTTCATGACAGCACCTTCACCACTCTTGATACCTAAACCTTTGAAGCCGATATTTGAGCAAACGACAGGCACGCCCATGGCCATTGCTTCCAACACCTTGTTCTGAGTGCCTGCACCGAAACGCAAAGGAGCTACTACAACACTGGCGCTATTATAAACTGCAGCGAGGTTCTCTACAAATCCAGTCACTTGTATGTGATCATTGGCCAGGTCCTGTACTTTCTTTACAGGTCGCTGGCCGGCAATGACGAACTTTACCTCCGGGAATTTTGCCTGAATAAGTGGGAATACTTCCTCAGCAAAATAGCCTACAGCATCTACGTTTGGAGCATAGTCCATGTTGCCGGTAAAAAGTAAAGTTTTGTTGTGACTATAGTCATGCTGCTGTGCAGCGAATGTTGTAAGATCAACACCGTTTGGTAGCAGCCTCAGGTTTTGCACGTGATGGCGTTCTTTGAGGTAGTCGAGGTCTTCCTGTGAGCAAACCAGCGATAGCTGAAATTCTTTAAGAACAGCCTCGTAGCGAAGCACCCTTTTCTGCTCCATATTTTCGAAGAGCGTTTGCAGGAAACCACGCTTGAGTTTTTTCCTACGTTC
>JAFAAT010000266.1 GCA_023426425.1 Bacteroidota bacterium
AACCTAAGCTGCCCATAGACTATATAAATAAAGAGGCCTGTGCAACATGCAATGAGTGCAGTCGTAAATAGTCCGGCCACTGTCCGCGCACTTATAGTATAGAAGTTACTGACGTCAAAGGAAATCCTCGAATTAATGATCAGGTTTGCAATAATATCTGCAGCACCAAAAGACGACGCAGCAAGTACAAAGCTCAGCCCCACAATAGCCACCCATCGCAGCCGTCCTGAAAACCAGGCATGAAGTCCTCCCAACGGCACAAACGCAAGAAAAAATATCATCAGCCAGAGTACACTGAGCAGGTCAATGATCAAATGACCCAGCGATGGCAGCAAAGCGCTGGAAGCGTAAAGCTTGGGCGAAAACAGCAGTAGCTCACTTAAGTTGAAAGGTAACCCGGTGAAGAATGTTATACCCCGGAATAATAGCAGACAAACAAGAATGAACAACAGGCCTTGTACACCCTTCCCTGAACGTGCACTGCGTACTGCTACCAGGTTCACCCATGAGATAGTCACGATCAGCACAAGCAACATGCACATCAACATGACAGTGCCGGGCATCCACGAAGGAATAGAAGAGGTCTCTATCGTAAGGAAAAACAGTGTGTCGCCTTTCTTGTTTCTCACCGGCAGGCTACCCACCAGGGGCATTGCGGTTACTGCTGTCCCTGTTGGTATAAACCGGGATGCTGCAAACTGTGACTGCAAATACTCATTCTCCAGGGGAAACCTGTAAACAATAGGGTATAAAATTACCAGCGAGCGACCCTGGTTCAGCGGCAGGCATTTCTTGAGGTAAACACCATTGTGTTCAAAAAGACTGGTCTCTGTTCCCTGCTGGACAACCGCTTCACAAACGGTAACTGTCGTATTATTATTCCAGTAAACGAGGGTGTCGCGGTCAAATGCATAAATATGAAAAGGCTGCTCAGAAAGCAGGCTGAGCTCATGTGCAGAAAGGCTGTCTTTAAACATCCTTTCAAACATCTCCTTGCGGGAGAGCAAGGCCTGAAGTGCAGATTCACGCGCTTCTATATCCTCACTCACCTGCCCGGCCAGTGCCTCGGGACGAAGTTGTTGCTTCTCATAATATGCCCAGCCCGCCAGACAAGCCCAGCCAAGTATCGCCAGTATCAGCCAGCCCCAGTATGGAAATTTTCTAAACAATAGTTATTCTGATTGTTTCGCCTTGTTCCAAAGCACATCCATCTCCTCCAGTGTCAGGTCGTGGAGATACTTCCCATCTTCCTCTGCCATTTGCTCTATCATCTGAAATCTCCGGATGAACTTCTTGTTGGTACGCTCCAATGCATTTTCCGGATCTACTTTTATGAAACGCGCGTAGTTCACCAATGCAAACAAGACATCTCCAAATTCATCTTCTATAGCATCTTTTTCACCCGCTGCCACCGCCTCATAAAGTTCTTCCATCTCCTCTTCCACTTTTTCCTTCACCTGATCTACATGGTCCCACTCAAAGCCCACCTGCCTGGTTTTCTCCTGCAATCGCAGGGCTTTCACTATTGCCGGAAGTGCCTTAGGCACTCCCTCCAGTATGGATTTCTTTCCTTCTTTCAGTTTTAGCTTTTCCCAGTTCTGCTTCACCTGTGCTTCATCTTCTGCGACGACATTGGAATAGATATGCGGGTGGCGGGCAACCAGCTTATTACAGACGGTTTCAATCACGTCATCAAAGCTGAACTTGTGCTGCTCCGAGCCGATCTTGCTGTAAAATATCAGGTGTAATAATACGTCTCCCAGCTCCTCTTTCAATGCCTGCCAGTCCTCTTCGGTGATGGCGTCTGCAAGCTCATACACTTCTTCTATGGTCTGCTGCCGCAGGGTCTGAATAGTTTGCTTCCTGTCCCAGGGGCATTGCTCCCTTAGCTCATCCATTATCCGCCTAAGCCTGTCTATTGATTTCGCGTATTCCATGCTGTTGTTGATTTAAGACTCCTCCTGCCAGCGATATCCCTCCATCTTTATGCCAGAAAGCTGCAGCACCCGGCTTACTACCGTATCCACAGCCTCCTCAAGGTTCTTCGGTCTGCTGTAAAATGATGGTGTGGCCGGACAGATAATCCCACCCGCCTCTGTGACTGCCGTCATATTCCTGAGATGGATCAGATTGTAAGGTGTCTCCCTTACCACACATATGAGTTTCCTGCGCTCCTTCAGCATCACATCAGCTGCCCGGGTGATCAGGTCATTGCTTATTCCCGCTGCTATCCGGCCAATAGTACCCATGCTGCAGGGACAAATGATCATCGCCCCAAATGAAGAGCTACCTGACGCAAAAGGAGCCATAAAGTCATCTTTGGCAAATACCTTAAATGGTAAGTTTTTATACCCATCATCCCCCAGCTCATACTCCCAAACAGTATGCGCATTGCTGCTCCAAACCAGGGCAACCTCAGTAACCTGTTCTTTCATCTCCTGCAGCTTCCTTAAGAGTTGCTGCGCATATATGGATCCACTTGCACCGGTAATGGCAACGGCTATCTTCATTTCGACCTATAGAAATAATTAGATTATACTTAACAAAGCTAACAGGATTTAATCGTAATTTCGGTTGCCAGCTGTATCTGCCATACTGAGAACAAACCAGGAGCAGCCAGATTGTGTCTATTTATCAAAAGTTATTCGATGAAACGTGTTTTGCTTGTGGTACTCGCCTTGGTAGCCCTGTCCCCTTCCCTGATGGCTCAGAAGAAAAAAGCTTCAAAAAAGGATGCTGCAGAAGCTACAGAAATCAAGTGGATGTCACTCGATGATGTTCAGGTTGCAATGAAGAAAGCACCTAAAAAGGTTTACATCGACGTATATACCGACTGGTGCGGATGGTGCAAGGTGATGGATAAAAAGACTTTTACCAATCCCAATGTCATCAAATACATGAACGAGAACTTCTATGCTGTAAAGCTAAATGCAGAACAGAAAGACAGTATCCGCTTCATGGGCAAGATGTATGGCTTCGCGCCTGAGTATCGCGCCAATATGTTTGCAATTGAACTCCTCCGCGGACAGATGTCCTATCCTTCCAGCGTTATTCTTGAAGAGGATTTCCAGAACCCGCAGGCTATTCCCGGCTACCTTGACGTAGCAACCATGGAAAAGATCCTGAAATACCTCGGAGAAAACATTTACAAGACCAAGCAGTTCCCTGAATTTGACAAGGAATTCCAGTCTACCTGGGTTTCTGAGACGCTTTCACCTGCTCAGGGGTCAAAGGCTCCTGCAGCTCAGTAACCACATGCCTCATATCTGTCTGAAAATATTTACAGGCAGTCCTTAATCCACAAATTTCACATTTGGGTCTGCGCGCTATGCAGATATACCTGCCATGCAATATCAGCCAGTGGTGTGCCTTATGCACCAGCCCCTCCGGTATGTACTTTACTAGTTGCTGCTCTGTTTGTAAAGGGTTTTTAGCGTTCAACGTCAGTCCAATTCTTGCAGCAACCCGAAAGACATGAGTATCCACGGCCATGTGTGGCTGCCCGTGAATCACGGAGGTAATCACATGGGCAGTTTTCCTTCCCACTCCCGGCATCTTTTCCAGGTCCGACACATTATCCGGCACTTCGCTATTAAACTCCTCCACCAGCATCTTCGCCATCCCCATCAAATGCCTGGTCTTGTTATTGGCAAAGCTTACAGACCTGATTAGCTCATTAATCTCCTCGAAACTGGCTTTTGCAAGTAGTTCCGGCACTGGGTAACGTTCAAACAGTGGGGGTGTGACAATATTCACCCGCTTGTCGGTACACTGAGCCGAAAGGATCACCGCCACCAGCAGTTCATACGGATTCGAATAAATAAGCTCTGTCTCTGGTTCCGGCATATGCTCCTGAAACCAGTCAATGACAAACTGAAACCGCTCCTTTTTCGTCATGTAGGCAAAGATAACTCCCCGCGACAAGCCACTAAATTCCAGTAAGTTCTGATTATATATAATTAGCCTCAGTCACTGTCTTTTCGTAGTTTTGCCCTCTATAGATAAATTTTATACAAATGAATCCCCGTCGGAAGCTAATTACGCTGGATGAGTTCACTATCCAGGAAACCCGCAAATTCCCCCAGGCAACCGGAGAACTCTCTGCATTGCTCAGGGACATCAGTCTGGCCTGCAAAATGATCAACAAGCAGGTGCTCAAGGCCGGTCTGGTAGATATTCTCGGCAAACACGGAGCTACCAATGTCCAGGGCGAGGAACAAATGAAACTGGATATCTATTCCAACGAAACGCTTATCAGCGTCCTGGAAAACAGCAATGACTGTGCTGGCATCGCTTCCGAAGAGAATGACAGTTTCGTGTGTTTCGGAGATGAATTCTCCGTCAACTCTAAATATGTAGTGCTGTTCGATCCACTGGATGGCTCCTCAAATATCGACGTAAACGCCCCCATCGGGACTATTTTCTCCATCTACCGCAGGGTGAGCCCACTCGGTCAGCCATGCACTGAGGAGGATTTCCTGCAACCCGGCAATAAATTAATGGCAGCCGGGTATGTAATTTATGGCTCCAGCACCATGCTGGTCTATGCCACCAAACTTGGCGTGAACGGCTTTACCCTCGAACCTTCTATCGGCGAGTTCTGCCTTTCCCACCCTGATATGAAATGTCCGGAAAAAGGAAAGATCTATTCCCTCAACCAGGGCAACAGCAGCAAATACAACGACGGCCTCAAAGCCTTCCTGGACTACTGCATGGAAAATAAAAAAGAAGAAGGCCGCCCCTATTCTCACCGCTACATTGGCTCCATGGTGGCCGATATGCACCGCACTCTGATTAAAGGCGGTATCTTCATCTACCCTGCTGATAAAAGCAATCCGAAAGGAAAACTCCGTCTGCAATACGAATGCAATCCCATGGCCTTCCTGGTCGAAGCAGCCGGCGGCGTAGCAACCGATGGCTGTACCCGCATCCTGGACCTCGATCCCAAAGAACTGCACGAACGCACCCCCATCTACATCGGTTCTAAGAACCTGGTGGAAAAAGCTCTGGAGTTCTGCGGAGAAGCAACCCCTCAGGATGCTGTAGTCGCTTGATAACCAATATCCTTTATGCATTTCTAAAATCCCGCAGGCGCGGGATTTTTTTTGGAATGCAAGTCACGCAAGAAATACTTAAAAGCGGGATTAAGGCGCTATGAAGGCGCTATGAAGGCGCTATGAAGGCGTGTAAACACCGAGAATGGATTTTCGCAGTGTTCGATCCGCAACCTCAAATTCAGGTCTTCACATTCCAATCCGCTGCCATAATTTCCTTTACCAACTGACAGCTGAGAACCACAACATGGTTTGCCTCCTCATTTTCAACCCGATGGCATGGTTTAATCGTGTGATTGTTAACAGGTTTCTTTAATCGAAACATGTTTTGTATTTTTCTCGCAAATGAATGAGTGAGCCGGCATGAGTAAAAAACCATATATCTCTCCATCTTTTTCCTATATCCCTCTGGAAGAAACACTGGAGATTTTACCTAAAAGGAAACAGCTATTTATAGGGATTCCCAAGGAAACCTCCTTTCAGGAAAGCCGGATTGCCCTCACTCCCGAGGCAGTGTCTGTACTTGTTAACAATGGCCACGAAGTTGCCGTGGAACACAATGCAGGTGAGGGTTCCTTCTACTTCGACAGCGACTATAGTGAAGCGGGCGCCCGCATTGTTTATGACAAAGCAGACCTCTATAAAGCCACCACTATCATCAAGTCTGCACCAGTAATAGAAGACGAAATCCATCTTTTGCAGCCCAATCAGGTCGTCATCTCCCCCATCCACATGCCTTTTCTCAAAGCTGAGATGCTGGAGCAACTGATGCATAAGAAAATAATCGCAATTGCTTTCGAGTCCATCAAAGACGACGCGGGAACCTACCCCATCGTCCGATCCATGAGTGAGATTGCCGGAAGCTCTGCCATCCTCACCGCAGCCAAGTACCTGAGCAACGTGCATAACGGAAAAGGAATCCTTCTTGGTGGCATCTCCGGCGTGCCACCCGCAAAAGTGCTCATTGTGGGAGCAGGAATTGTGGGAGAATTCGCCGCCAGAACAGCCATGGGCCTTGGGGCTTCTGTAAAGGTATTTGACAATTCCATCTACCGCCTCATGCGCCTGCAAAACAATATTGGCCGCAGGTGCTTTACCTCAGTCCTCGATCCCGTAACGCTTGCTGAGGAACTGGAAACTGCAGATGTGGCCGTAGGAGCATTAAAACCTATTAATGGTATCACACCAGTAGTCGTTACCGAGGAAATGGTGAGCAACATGAAGGCCGGCTCCATCATTGTCGACGTCAGCATCGACAGGGGTGGCTGCTTCGAAACCTCTCGCGTCACCACCCATGAAAACCCCATTTTCAAACGTTACGATGTAATCCACTATTGCGTACCTAATATAGCCTCAGGTGTCTCACGCACCGCTTCCCGCGCCATCAGCAACGTGTTGATGCCGATAATGGTTTCCTGTGCTGACATGGGTGGCATGGACGGTCTGATCCAGCAGAAGCAGGGCATCCGCAACGGTGTTTACCTGTACAAAGGCTGCGTCACCAACGCCCCTATCGCCAAAAGGTTCAACCTCAAATACACTGATCTCGATCTCTTGCTCGCCTCCCAGAGCTAAAAATATTTTTTTTATGCCTAATAACAGACTCAATAAAACCATCGCCGGCTACCACCTGCTTATGATACTCTCAGCTGTAGATTTTCGTGTCGGACCAGCAGAGGACAAGGTAATCCGGGACTACCTGGTTCAGGAGTTCCCATTCCGCGTCAACCTCGACCGGGAGATGGCCATCATCAGCAACCTCCGCCCGGAAGAATGGGAAGGACATTTCAGAAAGATGATGGACGATTTCTACGACGATGCCACAGAAGAAGAATGTAACAGCTTAATACAGTTCGCACTGGAGCTTACCAAAGCCGACAACGTAATTACCCGCGAAGAAAACCGCTACCTGAATATGCTCTTCGAAAGCTGGAGACACGAGGCCTAGAAGTACTTCACCCCCAGTACAAACAACATAATCAGCCCTGCTATGATCCGGTAGATACCAAACACCCGGAACCCATATTTCTGAAGGAAGCTGATAAACGACTTGATAGCAATCATCGCAACCACAAAGGACACCAGAGCACCCACTCCAAATGTCGCAAGGTTTCCTTCCTCCAGCATCATCAGCTCATACCCTTTCATCTCCTGACCGTTTACACTCCAATCCTTCAGGATCAGGGAATAGCCAGTAGCAGCAGCCATAGTAGGAACAGCCAGAAAAAATGAAAATTCAGCAGCCAGACTCCTCGTCATCTTCTGTTGCATTCCTCCAATGATCGTTGCAGCACTGCGACTCACACCAGGAATCATGGAAATGCACTGCCAAAGCCCGATCATAAATGCACTTTTTTGACTAAGTTGTGGCTCCTCATGAATCACAGGGTTCTTAAATGCCTTGTCGATGAACAACAGCACCACCCCACCCAGGATAAGGGAAATAGACACCGTCAATGGACTTTCCAGCAGAGCCTCAATAGAGTCGTTGAAAAGAAACCCAAGAATGAGCGCAGGTATTACCGCCACCAGCAACTTCACATAAAACTGCCATTTCTGGAAATCGAAGAACTTACGCCAGTACAGCACCACGACCGAAAGAATAGCCCCCAGCTGAATACATATCTCAAACAACTTGGTAAAAGGATCTTCCTGGATATCCATAAAATAAGACGCAAGGATCATGTGTCCTGTGGAAGAAACCGGTAAGAATTCTGTTACCCCTTCTACAATGCCCAGGATAATGGCTTCAAGTGTGGTCATGGAATATTGATATACTTATGAGTTTGTAAAGATAGCTGCCAGCGCGGGTGTTGCTTTATATAATCTATGATCAATGGCGTCATCTGCTCGCGTTTGCTCCATTCTGGCTGCAGGTAAAGCCTGCAATCATGGCTAACCTTTGCTGCATGCTCCTCTGCCCACTTAAAATCTGATTTGTTGAAGACGATAATCTTCAGTTCATCAGCCTTCGCAAATGCACTATCCACAGGTGCTTTGAACTTCTTCGGTGACAGAGTCACCCAGTTAAGCTCTCCACTCAAAGGATGTGAACCCGAGGTTTCAATATGTGTTCTAAACCCCGCCTCATGCAATGCTGCAGTAAGCGGACCCAGATCATGCATACAGGGTTCACCACCGGTTATCACAGCTATTCGACCAGGAAAGCTTGCCGCGACAGAGACAATTTCTGTGATGGTCATCCTGGGATGTGCGTCTGCGTCCCAGCTTTCCTTTACATCACACCATACACAACCCACATCACACCCACCCAGGCGGATGAAGTATGCAGCCTGACCGGAAAAAAATCCCTCTCCCTGGAGCGTGTAGAAATGCTCCATCACCGGATAGCTATGTGCCTGGATGATCATCTTAGGTTAGCCCTTCTTGTTTGAAGCAGCCAGCAAGGTATTTTTCATCAGTCCGCAAATAGTCATCGGACCCACGCCCTTGGGAACTGGTGTAATATAGCTGCATTTAGGAGCTACATTGTCAAAGTCCACATCTCCCACCAGCCTGGAGCCACTCTTGCGTGTGGCATCTTCAATACGGTTGATGCCCACATCAATTATGATAGCCCCTTCCTTCACCATATCTGCGGTCACATATCTAGGTCTGCCGATTGCAGCCACTATTACATCCGCCTGCAGGGTGAGTTCTTTCAAGTTCCGTGTTTTGGAATGACAGATCGTCACAGTTGCATTTCCCGGATTACCATTCCTGGAAAGCAGCACCGACATAGGCGTACCTACAATATTGCTTCTGCCAATAACCACACAATGTTTACCGGTCAGGTCAATATTATAATGCTGCAACATCAGCAGGATGCCGTATGGCGTGGCCGGAAGAAAACTGGGCAGTCCCAGCAACATCTTCCCCTGGCTGATAGGGTGGAAGCCGTCCACATCCTTGGAAGGATCGATAGCTTCTATAATGGCATTCTCTGAAATATGCTTTGGTAATGGAAGCTGCACCAAAATGCCGTCTACATCAGCATCTTCATTAAGGCGCGCTACCTCGCCAAGCAGTTCAGTCTCAGTAAGTTCCGTCGGAAAGCGAAGCAGGGTTGACTTGTAACCCAGTTCTTCGCAGGTCTTCACCTTAGAGCCCACATAGGCTTCACTTGCAGGATTATTACCGACTAAGACAGCCGCCAGGTGAGGTGTTTTACCCCCGGAAGCTTTAAGAGACTGCACCTCTTGCCTGAGCTGCTCTTTTATATGTGCGGAAACGGCTGCGCCATCCAGAATTTGCATGTGCGCAAAGATAGGATGTAGAGACTTAGCATGATACGGTTCTATGACTTGCGGTAGAGACGTAGCATGCTACGTCTCTACAGGGGGATTTCTTAATCGCTGGTTAACCGGTTGCAAAGCCGGCGTTAACCAGGTCAAAATAGTTGCACCATCTCCGCCGCGGGTGAATCTTTGCATCATCAAACGAAACAAAAACAAAACAACTCAAAAACAAACGTTATGAAGAAGATCATCATCATCGCAGCAGCTTTCATCGGATTCACTACAGCCGCTAATGCACAGAACACTCAAAACGCTTCTGCCAACGCGAGCCAGACTGTACAGCTCCAACTGAGCAATGCACTGGAAATCTCTTTCACCTCTAACAACAATGCTACAGGATCTACAGTCAGCCTGCCTTTCTCAACAGTAGCGCATTATGCTAATGGTGTAGAAAGCGCTGAGCAGGAACTGAAGGTTCGTTCTAACAAGAACTTCACTGTAACTGTAAAGACTAACAACGCAAACTTCACTTTCTCAAATGGTGGTTCGGTTTCTTCTTCCAACATGCCTGTTTCTGTTCTTGGTCTTGCCCTGACTGACAACAGCACCGGCGGTCAAGTTGGTCAAGGTTTCTCTGCTTCTTCTTACAAGTCACTTTCTAACAGTGCTCAAAGCCTGATCACCAATGCTAACAACGGCGGCAATCAGACCTTCGCTGTGAAATACAAAGCAACACCAGGTTTTGCTTACCCTGCGGGCACTTACACTACTGATGTAGTCTATACTGCTACGCAGCAATAATCCCGGATCTTTTTCATCCTAATAAACCAGTAGAGACGTAGCATGCTACGTCTTTTTACATATAGATGGTTGGAGTGATGAAATCCTATCGCGAAGCCCTTTGCGCTGCATTTTGCCTATAGGTCAGGAGCAGGAAACCAGCAAAATTAGCCGCCGCACCAACCAGAGTAGTCGTTCCAGCGTTTCCGGTTACCAGTAGCACAAGGCCCCAGACAGTTAAAAGGACCGTATTAAAAAGAAATAATCTACGTAGGAATATCATAGGTGGTTCTGTCTTCAGGTGTCGTCAAATATAAGAAAACAGTACAACTCAGTGCTTAGCGACCAACATAGTAATTCTTATTATTGCATCATGACGGTTAAAGACATTGCCGCAGCAATTGAAGCCTTCGCTCCCTTACCCTACCAGGAGAGCTATGACAATAGCGGCCTCCAGGTAGGCGACCCAGGTATGGAAGTGAAGGGCATTCTGTTATCATTAGACATCACAGAAGCTATACTTGATGAAGCTATCGAAAGAGGCTGCAATATGGTCGTAGCCCACCATCCTTTGCTGTTTTCCGGACTGAAACGCATCACGGGCCGGAACTATATCGAAAGGGTAGTCCTCAAGGCCATCAAACACGATATTGCACTCTACGCCTCCCACACCAACCTGGATAATATGAGGCATGGAGTAAATGCCATGATCTCTGAAAAGCTTGGCTTGCAGAACACGGCCATCCTTTCCATGCGGTTGGATACGCTTCGAAAGCTCTACACGTTCGCCCCCCGCGAAGCTGCAGACAAAGTGCGTGAGGCCTTATTTGCTGCCGGAGCCGGAGACATTGGCAAGTACAGGGAGTGCAGCTTCAGCACCCCAGGCACCGGCACGTTTAAGCCCGACGCAGATGCCGACCCCGCTATCGGAAAGGCAGGCGGACCCAGAGAATCAGTTGATGAAATTAAAATAGAGGTGTTGGTTCAAAAACATAAAGAAGTGCAGGTGTTGCGGGCACTATTCGAAAACCACCCCTACGAAGAAGTTGCCTATGAGTTCATTGCCCTTCAGAATGCCAACCAGGAAATCGGCGCAGGTATGATCGGTACTTTGCCACAGCCCATGTCAGAACCTGAATTCCTCTCCCATCTCAAATCAGCGATGAAGACAGAATGCATCCGGCATACTGCCTTGTCCAACAAGCAGATAGAACGTGTTGCCGTGTGTGGAGGGTCTGGCAGCTTCCTGCTGAAGGAAGCCATTAATGCAAATGCTGATATATTCATCACCGGCGACTTCAAATACCATCAGTTCTTCGATGCAGACGGAAAAATCATCATTGCTGACATAGGTCACTACGAGAGTGAACAGTTTACCACAGAATTATTGGCTGCCATACTTAAGAAAAAATTCCCTAATTTTGCCATTCTTTTATCAAATATATCCACCAATCCTGTAAAATATTATTGCTGATATGGCTACTGTTAAAGACTTCTCGGTTGAAGAAAAACTGATCGCTGTGCTTACCCTGCAGAAGATCGACTCTAAAATCGATGAGATCAAAACACTGAAAGGCGAGCTTCCAATGGAAGTAAAAGACCTCGAAGACGAAATAGAAGGCCTCCAAACCCGCATCAACAATATAGACGCGGAAATTGAAAGCATCAACAAGTTTGTCGCTGCCAAGACTGAAGGGAAGAAAGAAGCCCAGGCGCTTATCAAGAAATACGAGAAGCAGCAGGACAATGTGAAGAACAACCGTGAGTTCGAAGCAATCAATAAGGAAATTGAAATGCAGGAGCTCGAGGTGAAGCTGAACGAAAAACATATCAAAGACGCAGGATTCGAACTGAAAG
>JAFAAT010000313.1 GCA_023426425.1 Bacteroidota bacterium
AGACTACACCTATCTTCCGAAGCTTCTTCCTGGTAGTTTTATCCAACGGCACCTCATCTATGTTTGTCTCGTTCTTAAGCCCTGTCATTTTAGTGGTGGCCCTTACCTGCTGGTCTGTGATAGAGCCCAGCTGAATACTCACTTTCGATGCACCCTCCTGCCCTGGCTGCGCAGTGATGAAGCGAATCTGATCGCCATCATAGGTGGGAAAAATATTCAGGTCCATGGCCAGGTCTTTCACTGTGTAGGTGAGTGGTTTGTTAATTGCTTTTACAGCGAGTGTTTCGCGCATCTTGTCAAGCTCTATGACAAGAGAATCGATAAAGTCTTCAAGGTTCCATTGGGTATTGTTCATATCTCTGCTTCATTTTCGTCTGAGAGGACAGCAGTAAACCGAATGGTGTGCAATGAGGGTCTGAATGTAGTGTCCAGGTCATAGAGCGGAGGCACTGTGCCTATGTGAATGCTATCGTCGGCACTCCTTACCACATCCAGCTCAACAGGTGTTTCTACTGAGAACTCATAGATGTAGGAGCGCACCCCTGCCTCATGGTGCTCCAGGGCACCATTGAGAGCGGTCAGCTTGCGCATAATCTCTCCGAATGGAAGAAATGCTTCATCGATCATTGACTACCTGGTTTACCGGGGTTAGCATGATCTTCTCGTTCACTACAATGTCAAAGCCTTCAAACGCATACTCAGATTCACCGGATGTGCCGGAATCTTCAAGCTCTTCTTCTTCGTCTTCAGAAAGTGAGCGGTATTGATGTCTATACTTGTTCATAGCTGTAGTTTTTAAAATGAGGAAGATTTCAGACCAAGCAACCTTGCATTCACCGGAAGTGGAAAAAGCATTTTCTGCTCCGTGGTTGTAAGCACCTGGCCTTTTTCATTCACCTGTTCTGTCTTTTGCAGAATCAGCTCATAGGGCTTAAGTGTAGGCACCACCCAAACCATAGCTCTTTCACGCGCGCGTCCTTTCATGCGGATGTTGAAAGTCATGTGCATTGCCTGCTCTTTTGCAAACTCTTCGGTCTTAATGGCTTCCAGCTGCTCTACAGAAAGCGGGTTTCCACCGGGCCAGAGTGAGCACAACTTATTGAGTTCATCAATGCTCAGTTCCATACCAGATTTCATCTTGCCTGCAGTAGTATGGGTCAGGCTATCCGGATCATCTGGCTGACGCAATATTTTGGTTTCCATCACTGCATTGGAGCCTTCCTTTACGTCGATACCAAAAAGGTACCTTCCGGTCACATCCAACTCCCATAATGACTTGCCAGAGTTGGCGGAACTAACCAGCACAGGGGACTCCCAAACCTTGTTCCAGAAAACACGGTAGACATTCATATCGGTAAGTTCCTTTTCATTCTGAAGCGCAGCCCCACGCGATTTGAAACTATAGTCGCTTACAAAAGCAGCATTCATCAGTCCGACAGCCTTGTATTGCTTGTTAGTCTTTCCGGAGATCCATTTTACTTCAGTAAAAATCACCAGCGGCCGTTGGGCAGGAATCGCAGCCATTTCCTCTCTGGTAAATGCGAGATCTACATTGGTGTTGGCAGCGATATTTTTCTGGCGGAAGATCTTCTCAAAGAGGATCTTTTGGTCCGTGGCGTCCTTAAAGCAAACCTTGAAGATTGCTTTGGGCAAGGGCGTAGAAGGAGCCGGATTGACATTCAACCTCACGCTCAGTGTAATCGGACTGTTTGTTTTAAAAAGATTACAGTTCCGGTTGTTCCAGGAAAGCGCGGGTGCTGTGTCATAGGTGACAATCACTGTGGTACTCAAGGCAGCAGATACTTCACCTCCAAAAGTTGAAAAGCTTTGTGCAACTGCTGGCGCAGATGGTTGCTGGAGTAGCTGGGCTAATTGATTCACCTGCTCCGGAGTAAGAGCCGCACCTCCTGAACCCTGCCGGTCGAGGATCTGCTGGAGCATTAGCCTCCTGTTGACGTCACCAGCCAGTGTTGCCATTAACTGCTGATTAGCACGAAGTGTATTCAACCTGTGCTGGCTATCCTGTTGCTGATGTGCAGTGACTGCACCAAGCAGCTGCGGTAGTGCTGTGATGCCTTGTTGAATGATTGGTCCTGCAAAGGAAGCAATTACCGGAGCCAGTGCCAGCAGGAGTGCATCATCAATACCGGCGATAAATGCTTTTGAATATTTTCCATTGCCATTGTGGGAGTGCTGCAGGCTTAGCTCCTGTGCACGTGCAGTATTGCCGGTGATTGCAGACACCACCGCCTGTAACAGGTTAGCTATTGAGCCTTGCTGACCACCACCAGCGGTAGAGCCAGTAGCTCCCGATGAGCCAGGAGCGCCCATCAACAGGTTTACTGCCACAGGCACTGCAGCCTGGAGCAAAGGACCAAGCACCGCAGTCCAGGAGGCCTGCATTACGTATTTTTCTTCCGACATGGCTATAGCCCTGGTACGGTTAAAGCTCCTGTTGACCTGGGGGCGGGTGGCGGTTTCAAACTGTTGCATACGTCGGGTATTTATCGCATTAAACTTTAGAACTTTCGATACTGCCGGACTTCGTCCATCCGGAGTTTTACAACTAAACAACTGTACATAACATGGCTCGCTGAAATAGCTTGCAGGCAACTGCACCTCCTCTCCCGGATCAAAGAAGTTGGTACCGCCCCGCTTTCTGCGAAGCGGAGTGGAATACAGTTCTTCATTCACTACTTTGAGTCCGCTCCGCTCAGTAATGTCCCGCCCAATCCTGATACGGTAGTAACTATTCGTACCTATGTCGGCACGAAAGCGCAGGCTGTCAGGACCAGCATCTAAGAACGTGAGAATTGCAAGTGCCATGCCTGTTCAGAATTATCGGGCTACTGGTGCTGCCGGTGCGCCGGGCGCAGGAGCCGCTGGCTGGAGCGCAGCAACTCCTCCATCTGCGTACATGGTTGCGAAATTGTCAAGCTTGAAATAGTCGGTCTTGAACTTGATGTTCACCTTACCTTTCAGTGTGGCAGTAAGTTCATCGTTCGTCTTCTTGTCTGAGGTATTCACCTGGATATTGGTATTGGTGATGTTCATGCCGCCGCTAGGGCCACCAAACAAGGATCCGATAATACCACCCCCATATTCTGCATTGATGGCGACATTGTTGATGTTTTGATCGTCATGGTGTGCTTTACTTTCCCTGGTTGCTTTAATGCCAAATTCCACACCAGCTTCTATCTCACCTTTCTCTACTACAAGCCGGGTTACACCCATGAGCAACACTTCACGAAGTGCAGCACGATGTTCCTTAGCCATGTTCACTTTAGCTTCCAGGATATGGCGTTTTACTTCTGAATCGTCAGTGTCAACCTTTTCACCGTCAGGATTTGTGAGTGCCAGGCGCTGACTGCCGTCAGGTTGTCTTTCACTAATGACGTTGTACTGGTTTCCTTTTGTTTCAGCAAGACGGGCAAATGAATCTTCATCTTTGATCTTCTTTATGAAGTCCGCAGTTGATTTTGTTGCTTCCTTCATTAGCTTGATATAGCTGTCTGTCTGTTGCTTCATTACCTTGAGGTTTGCATCGAAGACGCCCTTGAGCAGATCAGATACAAACTGAGGGAAGTCCACTGAATCAACTAATTCGTTGAAAGCCTTGGTATCTCCGCTAAAACCGGGATCATATCCTTTGTACCCCATATCCTTGCCACTGTCTGTAGCCATGCCTGAGGAGAGCCCGTGTTTTCTTTGTTCTTTGCTGATATAGTCGTCTACCAGCGAGAGGTAAATGCTCTTTTGTTCGTCCAGAGACATTGATTTGAACACCTCGCTTTCGCCCAGTACCTGGCGGGCCTGCTGACGTGCTTTTTCTTTTATTTGTGCGGCAGATGGAATCATATTCATAGTTGGCTGTTGCATCGGTTTAAGTTTAAGAGTTAATGCCTAGGGTTACTTAGAAGTCCCATTCATCATTGCTGTCGTTTGCACCAACGGGCTGGTAGTTCATTCTACCATTGTGGCTGCGTTCGTTGTATTCTTCGTCTTCAGACTCACCTCCGTCATAATCAACTTCCTCTATCTCACGTGAGGCCCGTGCCTGCGTAAGGATCAACGCATCGATATTGCTCATGAACCTTGAGAATGCAGCATTGTCTTCGAATGTGCCCGGATCGTAATTGGCAATAGACATGATGATAGCGTTGCCAAACTTAGCCTTGTTGCTCAGTCTCCTGGTCTCAGGCTTGCTGCGCTTCATCTCAGTGTACAGCAGTTCTACAACTTTCCACCAGGAACCACCTGCAGGAACCAGTTGCTTCAATACTTCAGGATGTGAGAAGATCTTGTCGCGGATAAACTTCAGCTCTTTGTGAATGATTGGTGAGATTACATTTGCCATGCCGGTGCAATGGGTAGAAAGATTGTACTGGAGGTCTTCCACTGCCTGCATGATTGGCTGACGGGATACGTAAGTGTCAGGGTTCGGGCTATCCTGTACATCGCGGATGTAGCGGACAGACTGTACAAGAAGAGATTTCCACAGCGATGGGAATTCTTCATTGACCACCAGGTCGTCAGTGATGGCACTGTTGCCGAAGTTGAACACCTGTTTGTAGAACATAACTCTTTCCGCCTGTCGTGTTCTGTCGTAGATCTTGCCGGTTTGCGGATCCACAAACTTGTTGTTGAATACATACATCTGCAGGTTCTCACGCAGCCTGCGGTCCTGGATTTGAATGCCGCTGCGGAACATGTATTTGTGTGTAAAGAAGTTGGCCAGATTGAAGATGTCCAGTTCTTCGCCCAGCACCATGCAGGAGTAAAGTTGTGCGGCGTATTCGATGCTCGCCTTGCTGATCATCGATGTGGCACTGTCGTCGAGGAAGAAGCTGGAATCGAATGTAGAGTCGCTGGTATCTACAAGTTCTTCATCGCTGCCGGAATACTCAAAATCTGCCGCACTCATTTGCGACAGGATGGTAGGCAGGATGTAGTTGATATTCGCCTGGGTTGGCTTTACAGGATAAACCTTCAGGCGCTTAACCATTTCTGGCAGCATGCTTGCCGGCATGGTAGCAAAGTCAGACTTTGCAATCAGCGCATACCAATGTCCGTTGTCAATGTAGATGTCTATGACCCTGTCCAGCTGCTTCTGAAAATCCGGCTTGGTGAGTGGCAGGTTCGCCTTCAGTACTTCCTGAATGATGAGATCATCATCGTCATTGCTGTCTATGTTGATCCTGTCATCATAAATGCGTTTCCTTGCGGCGCTGATTGTTACATACTTCACCACATTCTTGATACCTTCAGGGTGTACAGTGATGAAGTTGTACATTCCATTCAGGTCTTTGATGCCCCGGGCATAATAGCCATAGGCCAGCAGGTAGTCAGAGATGTGCTGATAACCCAGCATAGCCCTGGTGTTGTATGGCAGTGTACCCCAAAGGCCATTCACCTTCTCGGCCAGGTCATATTTTAGTGTGGAAAGCGAAGGCGTTTTGTCTATCACATCGCTCAGTGATATTCTACCGGGGCGTGGTTGTTTTGATGCTTCAAACAACTCGTTCAGCAAAGATTTATCAGGCCACTGGCATTCACCTTTCCTGTTGGGATCTTTGCTCTGGAGGGGCAAGCGCAGTAATGTAGCATTGCTCATGCCTTCTGCCTGTGCCGATTCCTTAGACTGCTTTTGTTCCTGCACGCCGATCTTTATCCCAGGGTCTTTGAGGGGAAGTCCCGGATCTTCATTCTGGAAAGCTTTTGCGCTGAGCAAACTGTTCAGCTCCTGCAACATCAGGAGCACGTTACTATCCAGGTCATTGTCGTAGGTACCGTTCCTGATGATGGATGGCCTTTTGAAAAAGCTTCCCTTAATAGGGACTAAGTTGATGATGCCTGTGTTCATAATATAGTTTTTAGAGTGTTAGTTTAATATGTGGTGTAATAGTTTGAAGGAATCGCAGAGATTTATCAGGCCGTATCCGGCTTTGGGATCGCGGAGGCGGCTATTGATTTTATCTGATGTAGATTTTAGGATGTAACTGATGTCGTTGTTGGTGAGTGTCTTTCCATGCTCCCTTGCGTAAGACTTCATGAGTGCTATGGCCCCGCTGACGAATGGCGCTGCCTGAGAAGTGCCTGTTGCATAAGCATATCCATTGGTTTTGTATGAACTGAAGATATTTAGACCCGGAGCTACGACTGTGATGTTCGCTCCATAGGAGGTGAAGGTGGTTACATTGCCAGTTGCATCCACAGCACCTACGGCAATGACTCCGGGTAATGCGCCGGGATAGTATTTTTCGGGACTTCCATCGTTTCCACTGGCTGCAACGATGGTTACATTTTTACTCAGGGCATAACGAATTACATCTTCATGAGGCAAGCCTCCGCCAGAGTGTTTGATACCAAGGCTCATGTTGATCACATCAGCCCCATTGTCTACAGCCCATTTGATGCCGGTATTGATATTATCGACAATACCTGCACCAACTACCTTTCTGCCGTTCTTCATGGCTGCCAATACCCTCACTGGCATGATGGTACATTCCGGTGCTATACCCTCTGTCATGCGCACACCGCGGGCACCAATGATTCCCGCCACATGAGTACCATGGCCAACTTCATCTTCAGGCTCTCCGTCGCTGCTCAAGATGTCGCCTATAAACTCTGTAGTGTCCAGTCCATCCAGGTGAACGAAGTCATAGCCATCCCCGATGCAGCCGTGTAGTTCAGGATGATCCAGGTTTACCCCTGTATCCAGCACGGCTACCTTCACTTGGGGAATTCCTTTTGTGAATGCCCGCGCAAATTGTGCGTAGATCATTTCATGTACATCGGCCTGCAGTTCGAGAGAGGCAGCTTCAGCTTTCGGGACGGGTAAGGCTACGGAGGCCACGTCCAATGCGCGCACCTCTTCCACGAATGGCAGTGCAACGATTTGTGGTACAAGGCTTGTGGGAAGTTGAGTGTCCTGCTGGATGATAATGCGGAAGGTGCGGTCCAGGCCAATAAGGCGCTCGTCTGAGTCCCAATGCGTGCTGTGTGGACGGTATTCGGCTGTTACCCAAAACGCCAGGTTGTGGCGTGCAAACACCTCATCCAGCGTTGGGTGAAAAGATGTAACGACTACCCTCTTGTCATTGATGAAATCCTGCCAGAACGGGCTCTGACGGACATGTGGGGGTAACTCGAATGCAGCATGGGTTTTAACCATGATGTGCTGTTTCATAGTGCCAGTGATTGAGTACGATGGTAACCGTAGGGCTAGAGGAAAAGAATGGTAGGGCTGATTTGGCTTCGAGTTGGGACTACTAATGTAAAACGGTTTTTATTGTAGATGAAATATTTTAATAGATAAATTTTAGGCTTCTGCATAACAGATTAATTGATGTGTTTTTAGCTCCGCTCTGCGGTCTAGGGAGCGTGCGGGATTTTGGCAAAAAAGGATGGAGTAGAACTTCCTGCGAGGTAGTTTCTATCACCCTGACCCGGATCCGCCTCGACGCTACCTCGGGATTACCTCGGCTTTACCTCGGCTTTTGGTCGGCTTTTAGT